>CAJORC010000347.1 GCA_905236615.1 uncultured Lachnospiraceae bacterium | reverse complement strand
CTCCAAACACATATGTCACGCACGCAAATGAATCGGCCTGTCATTACATAAGGCCAAATTCTTCCGATACCGCTGCCGATTTCTCCAGATAATAGCTCAAAAGCTTTTCAGCACTCTGTTCATCTCCGAGACTATAACTCATGATTATCGAATTGATCATCTTAAAGCGGGTATCCTCTCCCGATTCATCCGTTTCCGGTGCCTCGATCGTCCTGCTCAGGACAAGCTCCGACTCACCTTCATTCTCCTCGGTTATATAATACTGAAGTCTTTCCCCGTAAAAGAGCACGAAGTTCCTTATATATACTCCGTCTATAACAGTTTTCATCTGTTCAGTCCGGAATAATTCCTCAGAATTAATATCATCCGTTATCCTGTAATGCAGAACAGGCTGTTTTTTCGGATCTGTATGATATTCCACAAATACACGATCGTCATACATGCATATTTCAGGTACTATGGCCCTGAATGCCCTGAAGAATTCCATGAAAATTCCTCTCTGCATATATTTTCTCAGCATCGAAGCGATTCCGCTTATTGCCATTTCAGGTACGCTCTGCTTCCTTGAATAAAAGTGAAGCATTGCAAGCGATGCTGCCTCCGGGAATTCCTCACCCTCCTGAACAAGTCTGTATATACGTTCAAAAATATAATCCGCCGTTACCCTGTTCTTAACAAAGTAATCATAAGCACAATAAGAAAGCCATGCCCTCGCAAGATCATCGTTGCCGTCTTTTCCTGCATAGTCCTTAAATATCTCATCAGCCTCTCCCACAAATGACCTTGTGAAAAGCATCTGGGAAATAAGCCTTCTTTCCAGTCTGCCGGCACCCACTTCATAACTTACCGCCGTTTTCCAGAGATCCCGTAAAGAACGGGTCGTGCCGCAGTAATTAAAAGCAAGATATTTAAGTATCGTCTCATCATACTTGCCATGCTTATAAACATAATATGACATTGCCGTAAGGAAATTCGGGTCTATATCGTTCTCCTCACGGATAAGACGGCTCACAAGCCTTACCGTAACCTTGGGCAGTGTCTTCGAATATCCGTAATTTTTTAGGATCTCCGAAGCCTTCAGATTCATTCCGCGGATTATCATGAACCTTACTATCTCACTTCTGTCCGCAGAACTGATCTCTTCAGGATCAATATTCGAAAGCATGGTATCAAGTTCATCCGTCCTGTCATTATCATAAAAGAAATGCACAAGTTTCTTTCTGATCTCATTTCTTTCATTCATGCCGATCTTATCGGAGGAAGCAAGAAGTTTCAATGAATAAACATTTTCATCCGTAACCTCGATAATTTTCCTTCCTATACCGCATGTGTAGAACGAAAGCTCAATGTCATTTCCGCTGTTCATTGCTATCGCCCTGCTGTATGCAGATGGCTGCATAAGGCGTCTTACCTGCACATCATCGCGGTCAACGGTACGGTTCCCGTAAATATCCTCATAAATTATTCTGTAGTCATTACTGTAAACATTTACAAGAACTTCTCCATCAACGAACTTATACCTTTTTTCCTTCGTAAATCCGTTTTCAACTATATTTGCACATCTGATCTCCCTGTTATCGGTACTTATCTTTATCCTGAAGACCAGATGACTCATTGCAGTCAGGAACTTATCCTTATCCTGAAACCGCTTTAAGCCTGCCGTATAATCATATATTTTGACAAGGTTTTCATTTATCCTGCCGGACGTTGCCATCTCAACCGCAAAATCAGCTATGCTTGAACTGTAAGCTGCAAGTGTATCCGGCGCAACCATTCCGTATTTTATAATATTTGCGTAAAGGAAAGTTGCCTTTTCAACGGAAAGATCCGCTCCCATCCTGAAATACATAAGAACGGAACGTTCAACCATTTCATCAGAATCTGCCGGGAACGAATAAATATAATATTCATAAAGTCTCGTGATCTTAAGTTGCTTTCCGACCGCTTCCTTAAAGTATCTGAAATACTTCTCAGAACTCCTGTTATTCTGTATGAGATGCGTACAGATAGCTGATAAAGCCTCCTCGGAACCCATTTTTTCATAATACTTACGCAAAAGAATTACAAAAGATCCTGAAAAATGTCTGAGTTTGCTTCCCTGAAATATAATTCTTTCAAGAAGGCTTTCCCTGAATACTCCTCTTTTTGCTGCCCAGAGGATCGTATTTATCTCAAATTCCGTAACATTTGTGAGAAGCATGGGATTCGAATCTATAATCGCAAACGCTTCAGCATAAATAAAAGGACTTCTGCCCCCATTCCTGAAAAGCGTTCTCATAAGCTCCATCTTCTTTTTTCTGTTGCCTTCCAGACTTTCATCCATATAAAGAAGTATCCACAGAAGTCTGGTAGATGAAGGTGATTCTTCTCTCATCAGGCGTATCTTTTGGGCGTTCTTTTTCACCTCCGCATCATTTCTCGAAAGCATTGACTCAAGATATATCTTATAAGACTCGTATTCATATCCGGCACCCTCCACATCAAATTCCATATCAATATGAGAAAGCACCGATGCTGCCTCTTTCCTTCTCGAAGAGCTTATAAGGATATGCACCATAAAAAGTCTGGCCAGAAGGTCTTTCGGATCAAGCTCGAGCATTTTTTCTATATGCAGCATGGATTTACGGCACCATGTTTCCGATCCGTTCTCCTTAAGCCTGAATTTTAAGTATTCATTTGTGATCTTATCTATCAGCTTCTGCCGCGCGATTATATTCTGCGGAACTACACCTTTCTTTCTCACAGTCACGCTGACGGTTCCGGAAAAATGATTTCCCTTGATAAAAACCTTCGCACTGTTTTTTCCATAATGCATTGCTTCACGCACAAGCAGCAATTTAACGGAACATTCATCCCCGTCAAAATCCTCATTCACAATATAAGGTTTCTTGACGATCACAAACGGACTGTCGGAAGATACCCTGACTGCCGCATAACCCCAGCCGTTCTTTCTGAGTCTTATCTCTGCAGTAATGTCCTCATCATCAATTTCTATTTCTATATTTTCGTGAGAAATCGCATACCCGACCGGATTTTTTTTATGAACTGCAATAAGAAATTCCTCCAGATTCTCACTTGAATCGTTTCTCGCACTAAAAGCCCCATAAAGATTGCGGTATCTTTCATCGGGACCCTTAAAGACTTTCACGAAGGATTTATCATAAAAGATTTTCTTCGCCTCATCAAAATCCTTATGGGCAAGATTGGCGAAATAGAAAAGATTTCTGATCTCTCCTTCGGAAGACATTGGAAAATTTTCTTTTATATTGATGATAAACGGAAGCGAATACTCTCCCGCATCAGAAATGACGTCTATATCCCCTTTGACTATGTCATTCGGTTCAAGACCTTTTGTATCAAAGCTGTATCGGACTTCCACACTGTTTGCCGAAAAGCTTTTCCTGTCGCAGGTCATACGCGGCTCGTTGGTATATATGTAGCCGTTAACTCTCCTGAGACCACTCGAAACTATATGAAACACTCCTCTGACCCGTTCACCGACAGAAGCCTCAATACTTAGCTTTCTCTCCGGAAATGCAAGGGTGCCCATATCGTATTCGAACTTCCCGTTCAGTATTTCGGCGATATGGCTCTCCATTATTCCCCGTATCCTCCTCGATTGCAAAATTCGATAACTTGCTTTATTATAAAGCTTATTATAACACTTAATTGACTCTTTTACCAACAAAAGGGAAGCAGGAGGACGAACAATTATGATACAGCATTCAGATCATTTTCATGGAAGTGACCTTGAGCAGATTGAAAAAATATACGGTGTGAAGAAAGAAGAAATAATATCATTCTCGGCAAATGTAAACCCTCTGGGAATTTCGCCGGCGCTCCGCGAAACTTTAAGTGAGCACCTTGATGCGATCCAGACTTATCCTGACAGGGAATATACGGCCTTAAGAACGATCATTGCCGACTACTGCGGAAGTGTCAGTGAAAATATAATCGTTGGCAACGGCTCAACCGAACTGATATCCATAATCATCGAATTAAAAAAGCCCAAAAGAGCTATGATCCTTGGTCCTTCCTATTCCGAATATGAGCGTGAAGTTACCTTAAGCGGCGGCAAATCACTCTATTACCCTCTCAGGGAAGAAAACGATTTTGTTCTTGATACTTCCGATTTCGTTTCACACCTGAACGAATCCATAGATATGCTCATAATCTGCAATCCGAATAACCCGACATCCACCTCTGTGTCAAAGCGCACCTTAAGACAGATTCTCGATGTTGCAAAAACGCATGATATATTCGTGGTGGTCGACGAAACCTATATAGAATTTACGGAAAATATGCAGGAAGTCGAGGGAATACCTCTTACTGTCTATTACAATAATCTTTTCATAATTCGAGGTATTTCCAAATTCTTCGCTTCTCCCGGACTGAGGCTCGGATATGCTATTACAGGAAATCAGGATCTTATCCGCGAGATAAATACCAAAAAGAACCCATGGACAATAAACTCTCTTGCAGAAATTGCCGGAAAGCTTATGTTTACAGACAGGAAGTACATAGAAGATACCAAGAAGCTTATTTTCAGTGAAAGAAAAAGGATATGCTCTGTTCTTGATGGTCTGAGAAGTCTCGGCTTAAAATATTACAAGCCCGATGCCAACTTTGTTCTCTGCCGGCTTGAAAGAGATGACATCTCTGCTGACAGCCTTTTTGATGACTGTATCCGTTCAAAAATGATGATCAGAAATTGCTGTACATTTCCTTTCCTCGATCATAAATATTTCCGTTTCTGTTTTATGCGGCCGGAAGATAACGATCGCCTGATCAGCAAAATTAAAGAAGCACTGCAATAATTGCAGTGCTTCTTTCTTTATAACTTATCCCATACCCCTCTAAATCTGTCTTTTATGACAGAACATCTTCTATTATTGCTTCCGTAACATCCGGCGAAATCGGTGTTTCAGGTACTACAACCGGATCTGTTGGAACAACTTCCCCGTTTGTCGGATTTTCATTATTGTTATTCTGATCGGAATGCTCTTCTGTTGTTCCGTCTTCTATAACAACAACTCCGTCTCCGCTGCCGTCTTCACTGCTTCCACCGTTTGCTCTTTCTGAGCCGTTCTCAGGAACCTCTACCTCTGCCAGTCGCTTAATCACAAGCTTCTTAGCATCAAGTCCCTCATAAAGTGCATCTTCAGCCCCCTTCTTCATCTTAAGCTTAAAGCTGTAATTATATGCTGTGTAGACACCGTCTACCGATACACCGTAATCAAAAGTACCGTCAATAGTATATTTAGACTTGCTCGTGCTTACCTTTGTTATCTGTGCATTATCTATATATGCTCCATTTAACGATACTGTTGACGAAGGATCAAGGAATATATTGGTTCCGAATGTATATGCCGCATCAAGTGAGGCATTATCTATCTTTCCATCGTAGCTTTCGCCACCCGTAAAGAAAAGTACAGATGCCGCAGAACGTGCAATCTTCACTTTCACACTGTCAGAAATCGAATGAGCATCGTTTTCTGAAGCGGTATCCTTCTTCTCTGTATCTTCCTCAGTCTTCTCTTCCTTCTTTTTCTCTTTCTTTTCTTTCTTTACATTGTCTGTCTGGCTGTTTTCTTCAGTGCTTTCGGACGAAGCGCTTTCTGTTTCCTTTACTATCTCATCAACCGAAACAGCATCAATGGATACAGTGACTGCAAGATCATTGGATACACTGTCATCATCGGAAGAATTAACAGAAAAAGTATTCCAGCCATCTTCCATGTCGACTTTCTGGATTTCACTGCTAACACTATTCTTATGCTGATAGTTTACAGCCGTACCAACACCTGTAGCCGACACTGCAACTGCAACTGCTACCGCCACAGTCTTTGTTGTTGCAACTGTTCCCGTAACCGCCGTTGCTGTTGTCGCCGCTGTTGCAGCCGTTGTTGCTGTTGTCGCCGTAGTTGCCGCTGTTCCTGCAGCACTTCCT
>CAJORC010000346.1 GCA_905236615.1 uncultured Lachnospiraceae bacterium | reverse complement strand
TTTCCTTAAAATTGATATTGATGAAAGCAAGATCAACTTATACTATTCGCTGATAAATCTCCTCACTTCAGCGCTCATGGCAATTGTCTGGACTAACGACATTTTCACGGGCTATGTTTTTCTCGAAATCCTGACGCTTACTTCATGCGGTATCCTTATCGTTCGTGAAATAGGCCGGACAACCCTTGCCGCAGTCCGCTATATGGTTCTGAACCTTATGGGATCTGGACTTTTCCTGTTGGGAGTCGTTCTTCTTTATGATCTCAGCGGTCAGCTTCTGATGGTGCCTATGAGAGCATCCATAACCGAACTGGCTGCAAACCCTCAAAATACGCAGGCTATCACCTTAAGCATTGCAATTCTTACGATCGGACTTGCCATAAAAAGCGGTCTATTTCCTTTTCATTTCTGGATGCCGGACACTTATGGCTGGGCAACACCGACTTCCGCATCCATACTTTCATCACTTGTTTCAAAGGGATACATATTTCTCCTTCTGAAAATATACTGTCGTGCCATAGGTCTTGAATTCATAAGCAAAAGCGGAATTGAGACCATACTTTTCGTTTTGGGTATATGCGGCATAATATTCGGTTCGTTTTCTGCACTATACGCCGGTAACATCGACAGAATGGTCGCGTTTTCATCCGCCGCGCAGACAGGATATATTTATATGGGACTCGGCATGGGAACAGAACTCGGTCTTACAGCTGCTATTTTCCAGATAATATGTCACGCAGTTACAAAGTCACTCCTATTCCTGTCAACTCCTTATCTTGCGGAGGTTTCAGACAACAGTCTGCTTTTTAAGAAGCTTCAGGGAAGCGGCCACCGCGAAAAAACAGCCGGATTCTTTTTTACATCTGCTGCACTTTCCATGGTAGGTATCCCCATTTTTGCCGGATTTTCCATGAAGGTAAACTTTGCCGGTGCTGCGGTTGAATCAGGCGGAAGCAGATTTTTTACGATCATGATAGTTCTTGCTATGAGTTCACTCTTAAACGCAATGTATTTTATACGGACTATAGTAAGGATCTATTCTAAAGCCGAACTTCCACCGGAGAAATACGAAACTTCTGATACTGAAATTAATGAGGAAAACGAAATTGATCGTTTTTCCTACACGACAGCCGGAATCATCCTTACGGCCGTTAATATTTTTCTCGGACTCTTTTCATGGATAACGATAGAAGCCATCTTTAAAGGTCTGGCTTCATTTACATAGATCAAAAGCGGAGGTAGCTTAAAAATGCTTATTTTTATTGCTATAATCTTTCCTGCAATTGCCGGTATCTCAGCAGGACTAATGAAAAAGAACTATAAAGAAAAAATTCCTTACTATTCAGGAATAATCATCATAAGTCTGCTGCTTGCCCTTGCTGCAGCTTTCTATTCCGGAGATATCAGACTTTTCAGTTTTTCGGAAAATGCAGACCTTTATTTTTCTTTTGATAATTTAGGACGTTTTTATCTTATATCCGTCCTGCTTCTTTATTCTTCGGTTGCTTTCTATGCTTTCGAATATATGAAAAAAGAGGAAAATCAGGAACAGTTTTTCTCATTTTTCTTTATATCTCTGGGTGCTCTTATAGCAGTAGCTGCTTCGGGCAATCCCATAACGCTCTATCTCTCATTCGAGATGGCCACACTTACAACGGTACCTCTTGTTCTCCATGAAAAAACCAAGGATGCCGTAACGGCAGGATTAAAATACCTCTTTTATTCCATCGGCGGCGCACTGCTCGGTCTTTTCGGAGTTTTCTTCGTATATTTTTACAGCAGCGGTTCAAGGCATTTCACTATGGGAGGCTTTCTTGATCCGGCTCTTATCAGCGGTCATGAGAAATTTTTCCTTGTCGTTATATTCGTAACTATTATAGGTTTTGGCACAAAGGCCGGTATGTATCCCATGCACGGCTGGCTGCCGACTGCACATCCCATAGCTCCTGCACCGGCTTCCTCACTCCTTTCGGGAATCATTGCAAAAGCCGGCATAGTTTCTGTGGTGCGGATAGTTTACTATTCAGTAGGTGCTGATTTTATCCGTTCCACATGGGTACAGACTGCATGGATGATACTTGCCATGCTGACGGTGCTTATGGGCTCTACCATGGCATTTCTGGAGAAAAATCTGAAAAGGCGTCTTGCTTTTTCCACAATAAGCCAGATTTCTTACATTATGCTTGCCCTTTCCCTGCTGTCTGCCTCAGGTCTTCGCGGAGCTCTGATCCATCTTATAAGCCATGCGGCATCAAAGGGCTGTCTCTTCCTTACCGCAGGAGTATTTATCTATCTTCTTGGCAAAAGGCAGGTTTCCGATCTTTACGGACTTGGCAAAAAGATGCCTTTGACCTTTACTGCTTTCCTTATAGCCTCACTTTCTTTAGTAGGCATCCCTCCCATGGGAGGTTTCTTAAGCAAATGGGTTATCGCTCTTGCTGCTGCAGATTCGGGCATGGGAATATTCTCTTATCTGCCTACTATAGTTCTGCTGATATCGGCATTTCTTACTGCGGGATATTTATTTCCTGTCGTTGTTGACGGATTTTTCCCCGGAAAAGAATTTGAACCCGATAAAAATGCTGCAGAGCCACCGGCTCTAATGACAGTTCCGATGTTTATTCTCTGTTCGGCTGCTTTGATAGTCGGAATATATGGTATACAGATTATGGAAGGATTAAATTTCTGATGGGTAATTTCTTTATAATTACAGCAATTCTTCTGCCAATAATAAGCGGATTCGGATTGCTGAATCTTAAAATAAAAAATGAACAGACCATACAGCTTTATTCCGAATACTTTGTAATTGCAGCAAGTCTTGCTGTCTGGCTCGGTATTTTAAACGGCCCGCATAAGCTTTTTACGCTCTATAACTTCAGTCAGGGATTTTCCATAGATTTTTATATGGATCCTCTTTCCATGCTTTTCGCCGGAATGGTTAGTATCATGTGGCCTTTCGTCCTTCTTTATGCCTTCGAATATATGAAAGGAGAAAAAGAATTTAAAGGCTTCATTTCATTTTTCATAATGACTTATGGGATAACACTGGGTGTTGCGCTTTCCGGAAACATCCTTACAATGTATGTGTTTTTCGAAATGCTCTCACTTGTTACCATTCCTCTTGTATCCTTCTATCAGGATCACGACAGCATGTATGCCGGACGTTATTATGCCTGCTACGTTATAGGAGGCGCTGCACTGGCTTTTATTGCCGTAATCGCTGCTTCAGTCAATTC
Organism: uncultured Lachnospiraceae bacterium; assembly: GCA_905236615.1. GTDB lineage: Bacteria > Bacillota > Clostridia > Lachnospirales > Lachnospiraceae > NK4A144. Next base: position 7,449 of record CAJORC010000346.1, on the reverse strand, counting down.
AGGCGGAGATTTCGTTTTAGGCGGTTACAGCATGAATGGTCTTTCCGACAATTTTCTGAATCTCATTTATCTGCTTGCATTTTTCGGTTTCGGTGTCAAAGCTGCTATTTTCCCTTTCCATTCATGGCTGCCCGTTGCTTCTGTTGCTCCGACACCGGTAACAGCACTTCTTCATGCCGTTGCAGTTGTTAATTCAGGTGTTTTTGCGATAATCCGTGTAAGTTACTATATTTTTTCACCTGATTTTCTTCGCGGCAGCAAGGCGCAGTATATTGCAATGTCTGCTGTTCTCTTTACTATAATCTATGCAGCAGCCAGAGCTTTGAAGGAACGTCATTTCAAGCGCCGTCTTGCCTATTCGACCATCAGCAATCTTTCATACATGCTTTTCGGTGTTGTACTTTTTACCAGAGCAGGTATGATCGCCGGAATGGCACATATGCTTTTTCACGGCATCATTAAAATGTCTCTCTTTCTCTGCGCAGGAGCTTTCATGCATGTTACGGGAAAGAATTACATTTTTGAGATAAACGGTGTTGCCAAAAAAATGCCATTGACCTTTGGACTATATACGATTGGAGCGCTTTCCCTTACCGGAGTCCCGCTTTTCTGCGGTTTTATCTCCAAATGGAAGCTTTTCAGCGCCGGAGCCGCTGACGGTACAGGCTGGGGTGTTGCCGGAATTGCCTGCCTTATTATTGCAGCATTTTTCTGTGCCATATATACACTTACTGTCAGCATAAGAGCATTTTTCCCGATAATCGGAACAGAATATCAGTATGACCGGGAAATCAGCGATCCGGGCGTACACATGCTTCTTCCGATCATCTTCTTTACTGTTGCAAATATTTTACTTGGCATCTTTCCGCAGCTTGTCAGCGGATTTCTTGAATATATTGCAGGAGGTAGTATATAATGCCTTACCTTTCCTTCAGTTTAAGCGGCTTCAGGATCGTTTATGCCATCATAGCCGCATATATGTGGCTTTTCACATTGATCTTCTCAAATGAATACTTTAAGCATGAAAGAGAAAATTTAAAGCGCTATTACATCTTTACCCTGATAACCTTTGCCGCTACGGAAGGTGTAATGCTTTCAGGAAGTTTTCTCACAGCATATCTCTGCTTTGAGATACTCTCCTTTTCATCAACGGTCTGGGTAATCCACGAGGAAAATGAAGGTGCGCGAAATGCCGCCTACACTTACCTTTTTATAGCTGTCGCTGCCGGTCTCCTTTTATTTATGGGACTCATTCTTCTTGAGTATAATTGCAGGAGCCTTTCTTTTAACAGCATTGCAGCAGCCATTCAGAACAGTTCTCTCGCTGACAGTAAGATAATTCTTATTGCCGGTATACTTATAATGTTTGGATTTGGAGCGAAAGCGGGTATGTTTCCGCTTCATATCTGGCTGCCGAAAGCCCATCCAGTGGCTCCGGCTCCGGCATCAGCACTTCTTTCGGGAATACTTACTAAGGTCGGCGTATATGGAATTCTGATGACAGCAGTTTACTGTCTTCCGTCAAACCTTTATTTCGGAGAAATACTCTTTCTGCTCGCTATCATCACCATGTTTCTCGGAGCAGTTCTTGCACTGTTTTCCGTTAATCTGAAAAGAACCCTCGCCTGTTCTTCAATGTCCCAGATTGGCTTTATCTTAACGGGTATTGCCATGTCTGTCCTTTTGTCATACGCAAAAGAAACAGAAGGGACAGAGCTTGCCCTGTCCGGAGCGCTCCTTCATATGGTCAATCATTCCTGTCTGAAACTTACACTTTTCATGGCAGCCGGTGCGGTCTACATGAACACGGAAAAGCTCGACTTAAATGATATACGCGGCTTCGGAAGAAATAAGCCATTACTGAAGATCGCCTTTCTCCTCGGAGTTCTGGGTATCGGCGGTGTTCCGCTTTTTAATGCCTATGCCAGTAAAACCCTTATTCATGAAGCTATAGTCGAAGGCATACATGCCCTTTCTCCCCTGTCTCCTTATCTGAAAGCTGCTGAATGGGTTTTCCTGATCTCCGGCGGAATGACTTTGGCTTATATGACAAAACTATTTATATGCATTTTTGTTGAAAAAAATAATGATGAAGAAAAGCAGAAAGCTTTTGATGCGAAAAAAGATTATATGAACAGAGGCTCCTCTTTTGTCATTTTTTCGAGTTCCCTTTTATTTGTTATTCTCGGAATCCCGGCAGTATTTAAGCTGATGAGCCGTATCATGACTGATGGAAGCTCTACTCTTGCGGAATTCAGCGCTTTTTCATTGGAATCACTGAAAGGCGGCGCTGTTTCGATCCTTATAGGTGCTTTTATCTATATCGTTCTCGTCCGGAATATATTTATCAGAAATAAGCGCTATGTCAATCTTATGCCTGAAAAACTTGACCTTGAAATGCTCTTATACCGACCTTTATTTACGGATATAATACCTAAAAGAATAATGGGCGGATTTCTGCGCATTTTTGCCGAGAACAGAATATTAAAGCCTCTCTGTTCAGGTTTATTTACTGTCTTCTCATTTATCATAAGACTTCTCAGTATGGGAACGGATCTTTTCTTTGTATTTCTACGCAATACGATTTTAAAAGAAAGAAAACCGACCGGATTAAACTCCGGCCGGATTGGTTTTATCAGAAAGTTTAAGCTTGAAGCCTCCGAAGCTTATGCTCCGATCATTGGAAACTTCTCATTTGCTCTTGTTCTGACTTGTATAGGTATAGTTATAATCTTGATATCACTGCTTTTGTGACGGGATAAAACCGAAATTTATTCAGGCTTATACTCATCAAAATCATACTTGATCGTTCCGAAAGGTGTCTCCTGCTCACGGATAGCGATTGACTTAGACATTGCCCTGATCTCATCAGCAGTTACAGAACGTCCGAGTTCACTTGAAAGAACGACACCTTCTGACAGGAATGCTGTCTGCATTGCAATATAAGGAGAATCGATCCTTGTCTCATCGGTAAGCTCTCCGCGGAGATATGAATACCAGTGAAGCTGGTTGTCATTGTACTTCTCAATACCGGGGTTAAGCATAAGCTCCTGCATACCTGTTATATCATCGATAGCGCAGTCAATCTTATTCTCGAAGAGGCAATCATACTCATCGATACCAAAGTGAACAAGTCTGGGCTTCTGAAGTGCTCCGCCGCCAACGATGTTTCCGCCTTCCGGTACTGCAAGAGGGCCGCCTGTTGTATCAACGTCAAGGAATTTAAGTCCGCCCTTTGCACCTGCGATAAAGCTTGTTCCGATATCATCCATGTGCATAGCCCAGTCTTCATAGATGTCCATTGAAAGACCGCCCTTGAAACGAGCCATACCTACTCCAAGGTCTTCGGCCTGGAAAGTACGTCCTACTGCCTTGTCAATTCTCTCATCCTGCCAGTAATCTGCTGACTGGAAACCGTAAACGCTCTCAAGCTCAGGCATTCCAAGTACATAGAGCATCTGTGCCAGATGATAGATACCAAGGTCGAAAAGAGGTCCGTGTACGCCGATCTTAGGATCGATGAATGCCGGGCTGAAGAAAGGCATATCATATCCGGGACGTCCCTGACGTCTGTGGCCTACCGATCTTGCATGATAAACCTTACCAAGCTTGCCTTCTTCGATCATCTTCTTTGCGATACGGGTCTGAGGATTGTAGATAGAGCTTATCTGTACAGCAAGCTTTTTGCCATATTTCTTCTGTGCATCATAGAGAATCTTTGCATCTGCATAGCTGCATGCCATGGGCTTCTCTGAATAGCAGTCAAAACCTGCAGCCATAACTGCTGTTGCAACAGATGTATGAAGATTGTTGTGTACGCAAACTTCAACTTCATCAATATCATCTCTCTTAAGCATTTCACGGAAATCCTGATAAAGATCTTTCTCATCGATACCGTATTTCTTTCCGAATGCTTCAAGCTTATCCTTCTCGATCTCGGCAGCAGCAACAACCTTGATGTTCTGTCCGCGCTTCTTTAAGTTCTCGATAACTGTCATGTGTCTGTGGGATATCATTCCCGTTCCGATAATTGCAATTCTTATTTCTTTCATTTTCTTATCTCCTTAAATTTATGACTTTCCGGACAAAAAAATTGGAATTTTGTCCGGAAATCCGCCTTTGGCGGATACGCATGTCAATAATCCTTACCAGCCAAGAATTCTGAGGTACTCTCTGCTTCTTCTTGCGCACTCAAGCGGCTCCATCTCATAATGCTCATCCTGCTCTACGATAACCCAGTTTGCATTAGCTTCAACTGCTGCGTTAAGAACAGGCTCCCATATCATCATTCCGAATCCGACAGGTCTGAATCCAAAATAACCTTCTTCTTTTCCGTCGTCTTCACTCTCGATACCGATGAGCTTGTACATGTTTTTAACTTCACCCTGCTTGATGTAATCTTTCAGGTGAACTACAGGGATACGGTCCTTGTACTTCTTTACAAAGCCTTCTGCATCAGCAGTTGCAACCTGACACCAGCATGTATCCAGCTCTGACATGAGATTGTCATGAGGGATCGCATCAAACATTTCATCATATCCCCAGTTGCCGTTATCCATTTTTACAAATTCAAAATCATGATTGTGATAAAGGAATGTCATTCCCGCATCATGTATTTTCTGTCCGATCTCATTTAAGAGAGGGAGGAATTTCTTGAAGCCTTCGGGATTTGCCGGACGATACTCTTCTGACATATAAGGCATTACAAGATATTTAACGCCGATTTTCTTATAGTCTGAAATAATGCTGTCAATATCTTCCATCATCTCGGCAAAAGCTACATGAGCACTGATCGGTACAAGTCCGACCTCATCAAGTGTTTCCTTGATATACTCAGGTGTGTGTCCGTAAAGTCCTGCCAGCTCAACGCCGTCGTAGCCGAGTTCCTTTACCTTCTGCATTACGTTTTTGAAATTTTCAGGTGTGTTTTCAAGCAGGTCTCTAAGTCCGTAAACCTGTATGCCAACCGGAAGTGTTTTTTTCATTTTCTTTCTCCTTATATTTTAATGTTTATTTTTCTTAACGTTTCCTGTTGACAATATAATACTTAATCCGGAGCAAATAATATTTTCCGATGTTTCGCAAAACTATCAAGATGTTGCACAATGTTCCGGGCATAACAATAGCCCTGCAACAAATAATACTAATCTGTTGCAGGGCTGTTAATTTTTAACTTATACAAGCGTATTTATTCTTCTGTTAAGCCTCTTGGCCAGCTTTTTAATTGCATTTGAGAAATCACTGTCCTCACCGATTATCTTTTCAAACTTTTCTTTATCAGTAAGTTCAAAGATTTCTTCCTTAACCGACCAGTAACCTTTTTCATCTATCGTTATCCCGTATTTTGACAGCTTATCTTTATAATCCTTACTAAGTTCCTTGATCTGTTTTGAAAGCTTCCTTATATCGGAGTTTTCGGAATCCGATGATGAATCAAGTGTATTATTCAGAGTATCAACAAATGCTCTGAACTTTTTGTAAAACAGCTTTTTACCATTACCGTCATAAGTCGATGATTCATTGTCAAAACTGAGCCTCGTCACCGAAGACGCACCTTTTTTCAAAGCGGTTGAATCAGCAAGAACAAGTGATGTATTTGAAGCTGACGAGCGTTTGATACCACTCGCTAAATCTCTGTAATTACCATAAAGACTATTTAAATATGAACCGGAAACAACGCTGTAAGCCATAGTATTGCTCCTTTCCTGTCTCATTGCATGAACAAAAATATCTTCATGGTTATTATCGGCATAAAACTCAACTATCTTTAGGAAATGCATCTAAATTTGTTATATTTTTTTTCTTAAGTCCTCTTTTTATCAATTTTCTTATGATATCGTAAATTGTTGCAAAAACCGGAACTCCGACTATCAGTCCGATAAAGCCCCAGATACCGCCAAAGAAGAGTATTGAAAAAAGAACCCAGAAGCTTGAAAGTCCCGTTGTATCTCCAAGAATTTTAGGACCAATTACATTTCCGTCAATCTGCTGAAGAATAATTACAAAAATCAGGAAGTAAAGGCTGTGCATCGGATTAACGATCAAAAGTATAAGCGCACTCGGGATCATTCCTATATATGGTCCGAAAAACGGAATAATGTTCGTAACACCTACAATGACACTTATAAGTATCGGGAATTCCAGCCTCATTGCAACACATCCTATAAAACACAGAACGCCTATGATCGCTGAATCAAGAACTTTTCCGTATAAAAATCCGCTGAACATTTTATCGGCATAAATAACTTCCTCATGGATAAGTTCTGCCATTTTCGTAGGCAGAAGTCCGTATAAAGCCATTTTTGACTGTCTCGCAAATGTCCTTCTTGAGAAAAGAAGATAAACAGCAACGAGAAATCCCAAAAATATATTTCCAAGAACTTTTACGACATTGTTTATACCGCTTCCAACACTTCCCGCAATCTGTCCCAGAGACTTGAGCATATCCGTCTTCATCCAGTTCTGTACAGCATTGTAGGTATCATTCAGGTTTGATTCAATATATGCCGCCTGCTCCGGATAATCTGCCAGAAGTTCATTCAACAGTCTCTCACCGTTCCTGTATGCTCCGGGTGCCTTGTTGACAATTCCGACTGCACTTTCATATATCTGCGGTATTACAGATACAAAGAAAAGCGTTAAAACTGCAATTGCAATTATTATACTGATCGTGATCGAAAGAGATTCTGCAAGTTTTTTCGGATTTTTCATTTTGCCGAAAAGCTTCATAAATCTTTTCTCGAAAAAATTACAGAGCGGACATAAAAGATAAGCGAATGCTGCCCCGTAAATAAAAGGCATCAATATTGCCAGAATAGAGTTTATGAATCCAACGACACCGTTAAATCTGTAAAAAAAGAAGTAAACAGCTACTGCAACCGAGAACGCTGCAGCCATTGATGTAAATTTTATAAGGAACTGACTTTTCTTTTCATCGAATTTCTTTTCCATATTCTATACACTCCTCATAAGATCAGAATCAAGCTTTTTTATAAGTTTAGCCGCAAATCCAGCCCTTTTCATCCCCTTTACCGGTCTTATCCCTATGCCGACCATCAGATATCTGATATAACTGCTTTCGGCCTCCATAAGAACTTCCGATAAAATACCGCAGACTTTATTTCCGGCTAAATACACATCGCCCGGATATTCGACTTTAATCTCACCTTCCAGACCGGCTATCTCGCTTAGATTCTCCGCAACAGCCTCAGCCGCCGTCGGAGTTACTTTTTTTATGCTGATCTGCCTTTCCGGAATGATAAGATAGGACAGATATATACTTTTATTATCCGGTGAGGCGAAACTGCTGCCCTTCCTTCCGCGTCCTGAGCTCTGGGAAGATGCTATCACAACCTGCCCGTTTTCAGCGCCCTTTTCCGCTAGTTCATGAAGCATTACATTCGTAGAAACTACAGAATCATAGATAGCTATCTTACTTAACCTGTCTTC
>CAJORC010000345.1 GCA_905236615.1 uncultured Lachnospiraceae bacterium | reverse complement strand
GGTTGGGAGGAACTGCATGGAAGTACTGTCAGACCAACTACCAGATTGGGCAAAGAATGCTTAATTAAATTGGTTAATTGTTTGACTAACAACTGCGATTTTACGTGTTTGAATAAAATTCATATGGCATTTCCGATTTTAAGTGAGTTTGATCTTTATGGTAAGTCATTTGAAGAGTATATAAGCGATGTTCCACAAACGCTGTTGGATAATCCAAATTCAGCACTATATTTTCTTCATTCTTTTAAAAAGACCAGTAAAAGTAGTAGAGAGGGTTTTGATAAGTGGAAGAAGCTATATAATAAATCCTCGTATAACAATGAAGAGTGGTTTAAAGCATTATCTTATGTTGAAGATGTTAATATAGATTTCAAATGCCTATTTGATTCAAAGAAGGATTTGCCATCTTGTATAAAAATATATACACCTGCGATAATGATTAATTATGAAGTTGTTGATGTATTTGCCAAGATTCTTTCTGAATTTCCAGAAGGTGCTTTTAGTTTTTTGAAAAATATAACTGCAATTAATCATTTTAAATACTCGGATTGTCCACAAATCTATTCAGAAATAATACAAAGCCCTGTTAAGCATTTATTCTTAGCCAAGGCATTTATGATAGATTTTGAAAGTAGGCTATTAGACTATTTTTCAGTTCGTGATTTTATTCGAATATATATAAATTCTCCGCTAAATCAGGTGTGTACCTTGGATGATTTAGTAGATAGACTTGAGAGAATAGGGATAGATATTGATATAGAGCGGTCGCCGTTATCACAGGTCATGTTTAAGGGGTATATATTTTATAAAGACGGACGTGTTATGTTTAGGTGTTCGAATATATCGGCTAAGGATCTTACGGTTTTAAGTAGTAAAACAATTGACAATAAAGATTATGACATAAATGCAGAATGTCAAAAGGGATACCATCAGGTTGTATGTTACTTAAAAAAATTCGTAGGTCATGGAAATGTTGAGTTGCTGGGCGTTACACCTGTAAATATTAACAATGAAAAAAAACAATATGGGTTATGTAAAAGATATATAAAAAATAAGCGTGAAAAGGCCATGAGTGAGGTGACACAAATATATGAGGACTATGAAAAAACAGGAGTTTTTTCATGGGACAGACTTCTTGAAAGAATAACAATAATAGAAAACGCACCGATCCTGTTTGATTTTCAAAATAAGAAGTGGCGGGATAAACTATGCATAGCACAGACTAAAGCTTTTTTGGCTGCGGCAAAGAATGAAGAAGAACTGTCAGATATCCTTTCATTTACGAATAAAATATGGGGTGGATGCTTAAATATGTTTCGTAATGATCCGTTTGGTCAGAATACTACAAGGTTTTCCGAGGAGGAGTATAAAAATGTGCGACAAGAATTACTTGAAGGAAATCCGCTTGGTTTAGATTGTTTTCTTAGAGATACTGAGATAACAGCTAAATCGCTTTTTTATATTTACTTTAATACGATTATAAAAAGAATAATACCTATTGAAAGATTTTTTAGTTTATTGAAAGAAAAAATAAATACCGACGATTCGGAAGAAGTTTATAGTGAAATTAAAAGCAGTATTTTTGTGGGAAAAGTATATTATTATGATAAGGATGAACATGTAGCACACGTCAAGCCTAACTCGTTTAATCATGGAAAGACGAAGTTTGTGTATCACTATAAGAGATTTGTTCCAATAAATCAGACTCTATATTTTACAATTGATAAATATGATGGTGATAAAAAAGTTTGTGTTATTCGCACTTTGTCAACAAGAGATAGTTTGCTTAAGAATATGCCTAAAGAAGCATTTAAGAGCGCATTGATGGCATCCGTGAGTAGTGTTAAGTTTTTTAGAGAAAGTGAACTAAAAGAGATACTAAAATATGATAACATATCTGGACTATTTGAAGAATTCTGGTATGAGAACGCATTTCGATCGTACTTTAATTCTCATATTTATGAGAAGATGCAACTTGCAGAAGCGATTACGTTACTTGGAAATAACAATGCTTTTTTGAACGACAATATGTCTATGAACATCGATTATCGCTCTTTTGAGACAGACAAAACTCTTTATGAAGACTATATTACAACTTTTATGTTAAAAAAGAATGATAATACGCTTTCTGATTTAGTTTATGTTTTTATGAATAGCCCTATGAAGATGGTTGTTTCTGTTGATTATTTGGTAAACAAATATGTGGAACTACATGATTCTTATGGTGAAATATTGATTTATATTATGCAATATACAATTATGGTTGAATCTGTTATTAATAATGATGCGAGGTTTTACGGGGCGTATTGTGAGAAGTACAGGTTTGAAGGTGATCCTACAGTATCGAGATATTTTGTTTCAAGTTATGATTCAGATAGCCATGCGTTTGTACTACGTAAAATAGGTGGATTTGACCGTGCTTGTAATTAATAGAATTTATCTCTTTTAAAAATGGATATTCGTTGATTAATGAAAAATCTTTTGTAATAGATGAATACTTTTCAGACACTAATTGTCTTTAGATGGGTCATATTTAAAAGATTTTTATTCAAAAGGAAAAATCAGTATAATAATTAAGGCATATTGTTTGGGGTTTGATAGATAGTGAATTATTAATAATACGGGAGTGTTAGAGGATGATTTTTTCGATTTATGAGATGGCAATGTACGAAATAATAAAAGGGTTGTTTTTTTAAACGAAATATATACCCATAACGAAGCGTTTACTGTTTACGAGATAAATATGATGATTTGTAAAATAGTACGATTGAAAAAAGATGAAGCAAAAGAGAAAAAATATTGACAATACGTAGAAAAGATAGTATAATTTAATAATTTGCTGTGGATTGGTATGTTCTCCTTAGATGGCTGTGGAGCCAGAGCGTATATATCCGGGAGAACGCAAGATGATTACCTGTTGTCTTTCTTTGTCGATTCGGAGGTGAATACTATGACGTTTCCTACTATTGATCCTGTAGCTACGGGAGAGCGCATCCGCGAGCTTAGGCAGGAGCAGAAAATAAAAGTCACAGATATCAGCAGATTCCTTGGATTTGAGTCTACACAGGCTGTTTACAAGTGGCAGCGAGGCGAGTCCTTGCCCACGGTAGATAACCTGTATGCGCTGAGCCGCTTTTTAGGGGTAACTGTAGATGAGATTCTCTGTGGCAGAGATGGTATTGAGGCAGACGATAAGTCTGCTTCTTTTATTTTGTACTACAGGTTTACAAATTGTGCGCTATTAAATTGCATTATGGAGGGCTGAGATTATGAATAAGATTTTGTTTGATGAATTTAAAATGGTTTCTTATGAACTGCAAACAGGAAATGAGAAGTACGATGTGGACAAACTGGTAGAACAGACAAGGATGCTCTTTGATATTTCTTCAAATATCCACAGAGGAGCGGGATTGCTTTGGCTTGATGAAATAATTCAGCAAATGAAAAATACAGGTACAGAAGGTTTCCTAAAAAGACTCTTCGAATTAATAACAGATGGGATGCCTTCTGATGATTTAGTCAATATAGCTCTTTTAAGATATTATAAAAAGAAGAGAAATGCAGAGGAACAACTGTTATATCTGATGTATATAATTGCGTGTGTCAATATACAGGATGGTATGCTTCCACGTTTTCTTGAAGAATACCTTCTTGCCTTGCTTTCCAAAGAAGCGGAAGATAAATATGTTACTCTTTACGGAGATATAATGCATATAGAGTATAAGGTGTTGTTGTGAACTAGCGGTTTATTTTATTTTCTCAATATCCGGAGTATTATCTTAAACGAGAAGGGGTGATATGAGGATATGGGGAGGATAAGGCCATGGTAGAAAAACGGATAATGTTTCTTGATCTTGAATGGGATCAGCCAAGAAAATATATGAGGGGTGATGAGAAAATCCTTGAGATCGGAGCAGTACGTCTTGAAGGAGATAAAAAAACTTCGTTCTTTACTTTTGTAAATCCGTTTCAACGAACTAAAAGGAAGACTCTGAATATGCTCAGGGCAGATTACCACGCCGGTATAGAAAGGGCTCCGGTTTTGGATGTTGCGTGCAGACAGTTGATTAGCTTTGCAAAAGAGCCGGATCTGATTGTTATATGGTCTGATAATTCCAAATTCATGTATGACAAGATGTGTAAAGTATCAGGAATAACGTTTGAATCTCCGGTTCTTATCTTTCAGGATCAGTTGGCTTTAGATGAATACTATGGCAGGAAGATGTCGTTTGAAAAGCTGTTGCTCTCTTTTGTGAAAGAGTTTGATCCTTCTAAGGCGCATAATGCCAGGCAGGATGCAATCTGCTTATGTAGCCTGTACTGTAGATTTATGGAAATTAAAAAGTCGGTAACAGACAGTGACAGGCTTGAAAGACTGTTAGAGATTAACTCTAATCCGGAAATAGAAAGGATAGACCGTATTCGGAGATTTAGGGGAAAGCCCGTAACTGATAGTGATATTTTTGAAATCAGTGAATTCTTTCATCTACAATGCAAGAGCATATTTGGATTCTACGAAATAGAAACCGGATATTCCAGATGGCATATGTATATGAAGGGTGGCTATGTGAAGTCCCTTTCCCATAACAGAGGTTCGAGGAAGAAGCACAGCGGGTTTCATATGCATAAGCTTAAGAGAAAAGATGCATATTCTGTATTGGACTACATTTCCAGGCATGATGCGGCGTTTGGAGGAGTACCGCTTTATAAAAGGTGTGAATGATGGAATTGTTGTACGAGGGGGTACGGTGGTTATGAAATCACAGGGAACAGAGCAGATGATAAGCTTTGCGGATCATCTGAGAGAATGTGGATGTATGGATTCGTTTGTAGTTCATCCTTATTTTGTGCTGGACCAGTTTAAATATGAAGAGGTGGAGTTATCAGTACGGAAGCTCAAAAGAGACAGGCATACAAAGATTACAATATATAAGGCTGTGGAGACACCCGATTATTACATATCAGATGAGAACTTTGATAAATGGTGGGCTGTGCTCAGGAGGGGGATAAGAAGGGCAAAATCGCATCTTGATTTCAGTTTGATACAGGGACAAATGCCGGGAGCTATAATAAAGGTAAAGAGTGACGAATTAACATATGATTTTGATCATAAGGAAAAAAACAAAGAGGATGCAAAGCTTGAAGAACGCAAGATTGTAATCTCCAATGCCGGATGGGAGGACATGATCAGGATGATGGCAAATGAGACTGATCCGGATATTGATTTTTATAGGGATTGTCTTATAACAGGCGGTTTTACGCTTGACATTGCAAAGAAGATTGCTTTGGAAAGCAGCATAAGGTTGAGGCGTACAGAAAATGACGGTGTAGCTATATGGTTTAAAAAAGGTGACAGAACAGTATGTATTGTTGTAACAGATGAGGAAAAGGTTTACTGGGCTGTCAGGGACTATCTGGAATGTTAAAAGAAAATTAAGACCGGGATTGTCCGTAAATAAAAGAAATGATAACATATAAGGAGATTAAAAAGTATGAAAGGGGAAGAGATGATAGGGAGTTTTAAGAAAGATCTGATTGCTACAGGTTTGATAGCAATCGGATTAATGCCTGCGGTTATGGGTCAGTTTAAAGAGTCGCGGGCGTCAGGTACAGAGACTCAGATTGAGACTATCAACAGAGCGTATGAAGACTGGGTCAAATCAAATAAATACACGTGCGCTATTACAATTAAGGATATTTCAGGTGATGATGTGCCGGAGATAATCCTATCAAACGGAGTGATCGCAACTTATAAAGACGGCGTAGTCAGGGTGGTAAAATCTATTGAAGACATTGATTTCAGTCCAGCTAAAGATTATTCCAACCGTCCGGAATTATATTACAATGTAAAAAAACACACAGTGGTGTCACATATGAAATTTTTCGCCTGAAAAAGAAGAATAAGACGCTGAAAGGAGATTTCTGGATAGAGACAAAGTATGATTCAAAAATGGATAACCCAAGGGTCATAAAAACTTTGTTCAGTGCCGGGAAAGACAAGCTGGTACTTAAAGGAGCTTATAAGGATAAGAAGGTTCTGTCAAACTCAAAAAAGACGTTTGTCAATGAAAAGAAGAAGATGTTAAGGAATGCAGTTTCCCAATCGGTGACGGATGATGAGGGAATACTGATATGCTGGGGAGCCATGTCGTGCCTGGAGAGTATTGATGTGAAGAAGAATCTTCTATATGTCTCCTTTAAACAGGATATGGACGTGGTGAGATACAACCAGGCAGAGTTCAAGCCTGTTTCACAGACGAGTAAAGTAGTTGCTCCCCTGGCTGGGGGTTGTAAGTGGACTTTTTCCTGGGCAGGAACTCCGGATATGTACTATAATAAGGAGTATAGTCTTGATAGTATAAAAAAGGACATGGTTAAAGTGCATTACGATAATTCAGTAGGAGACAGCCATGAAATGGGTTTAAGAATTTTTATGAAAGATGGTACCGTTGTAAGGGTTGATGCGGGAAGCCCTTAAAACAGCGATATTTACTGATGATACGGTGCGATAGCTTATAATCTTCATCGTAGAGGGGGTATATTATGAGTAATGGGGAAGCTTTTTTTCTTGGATTTCTGTTTGGTGGAGGAGACAAAAGGAGTGGTGGAGGCTGTCTGAGTGTGTTGCTCTTGTTTTCTGTAATTATAGCGGGTATTACACTTGCTTTATCCCAGATATGCATCTATGCTTATCTGATATTTAAGATATTTATGACTATTGTCAAGTAGGAGGTTGGTTATGGGAGATATCTATGGGACGGTTTGGGATTATATGACAAATTGAAAGCATGTAATATGGGATGTCTGTATATTGCAGTAATGATAACATAAGGGATGAAGGGGGAAGAAATGTTAAAGGAAATTATAGAGAACCATCGCACAAAGAGAAGATTGATTAACATTGAAGAATGGGTAAATAACCACACAACAAGAGCATATTTGCTCGTTGATTGTGATGGAACCAAAGAGGGAGAGGGGTATTCGGTGATAAGAGCTATTAATCCTAAAGCTTTTAAATCTATTATTAGGGAACTTCCAAATCCGGATAAGTGTATTATTATCCGAGGGAAGATAGAAGACTGATATGTTCGGCGACAATTATACTTCGCTATTATAACATAGGAAAGGGGAGTGTTATGGAAACAAGAAAGGTTAAGAGATTTGTAGTTGCTTCCGGCGTTATTATTATTTTGATGACAGTGTTTATGTTAAGCTATATGGCTGTAGGCGCTGCAGGTAATGATGGCCATAATATGGAGATGGTTTTAAAGAGCATTAAAGCCGGAAAATATGGTGAGGCAGAAGCATATTGCCAAAAGATGAGCAGAAGAGCGGATGAGAAATGCGTAAAGGAGATTCCGGCAAATATAAAAAAGGTATTTAAGAATACTGTAGAGGAGTATTTGAAGAAATACGGCACTTTTTATACACATGATTATTCAGAGGCTGCTAAATATGTTTGGGGGTATTTCCTGACCGATATAGATAATGATGGCAACGCTGATTTTCTGATAGAGTACGGGTCATGCGAGGCAGATGTTGTTACAGATGCTTTCCTTTACAGAAACTCTAAAGCAGAAAAAGTAGGCACATTTGTTTCGGATCATTCCAATTTTTGTGCATATGAAGGACATAATGGGATTGTCCGCCAGCAAGGTCATATGGGAGAAGAAACAACTAAGCTTATTTCAGTGGAAAACGGACAATTAAAGGTTGAAAAATACGGGGATAGATCTTTAGGTGATAATGAAAATTACCTTAGTATGGGCTGTTTTCTTGAGAACTGCCTTGACAATGATGTTCTTGGTACAGAAGCTTCGGAGTGGTATAAAGAAAAACATACAACATATTGGGATATAACAAATAACAATAAGGATGACAAGATAGAATTCTTGCCTTCCGGAGGAGATTATCAGATTAAGACAGGGTTTGGAATTAAGATAAACGGGGAAAAGGCTTTCACAACAAAAAAACAATCCTATGTCTCATATACTGTTCGCAAACTATCTATAAAAGGAAAGAACTACCTGTATCTTTGTTTAAATGGGGATAGTAATTCAGGACCAGCATATTTACTGGCATTTAAAAATAAAAAGATGGTAAAAGCCATAGACATGGGTGTTTCTAATATTGAAAATATAAAGGTTAAGGAAAACAGAGTAATCGCCAAAGTGATCTGTGGAGACATTCCCGGCTTGGGAGCTGTCAGGTATCAGTCAGTGTATAATTGCACGGGATATGGCAGTTTCAGCCATAAGCCAGAAAACAAGATACTTTCTTATACTCATAATAACAAATGGGATTACAAAGGTAATCTGGTGACCCAAAAGGCTATTACAATTTACAGTGATTACAACGGGAAATCATTTAAGGATACGATCCCGAAAGGCTCAAAAGTTAAGGCTGTTGAGTGTTATATGACAAAGAGGTTTTGTGCCGTACATTTAAAGGGAAAAAAGTATAATGGATGGTATGTTTCTACGGATTACGATTCTTCCGGAGATGTGGATATGCTTTTTAAGGGAGTTTATGGCGTGGGGTGAGAAACTCAGTTATACCCGCGAACGCAAATAACTGCCGATATGTTTTCTGGAGTTAGCTATAAAAGCGTTCGCGTGTCTGGTATACCGGCAGCTATAATTGTTAATGAATATGTATCGAGAGGTATAAATAATATGGTGCGTCAGGGGTAATAATTACAGCAGACTAAGGGAGGGATTTTGCGATATGAAAAATATGATCAAAGATATACTTCTTGCCGGAGTAGTAATTGTGAATGCTTTGTCTGTATCCACTACATCATTTGCTGGTGAAACGGAGGTAGTATATGTGATCACAAATGCAAATGAATCAGTTGATAATCCGACAGAGGATTCAGTCTATGCATCTATATTGTATGAATATAATAAGACTGGGTTAGCAAAAGAAAAATACAAATTTATCAGTTATTATGATACAGAACGCACGACAAGATCTGTAAATAGAACAAAACTCAAGTATAAAGATACAAAACAGTTGGGGGTTGATGGCTTATATATTGGTGAAGATGGAACCGCATCATATCATACAAAATGGACATATGATACACTATCCACTCCGACCAGAATAGGAAAAATAAAATATACTGATACTGACGGAGGTTCATATACAGAGTTCTATACATATGACACTAAGGACAGAATAAAAATAATTGAAAGATCCGGAGGATCATATGACGAGAGCAGATATACATATGACAAGAAATCTCGGATAAAAACGATAATTAATCAAGACATTGATTACAATCTGAACCCATATAACAAACAAACCATTCGAATAAATTATGATAAAAAAGGGAATATTAACAGAATAGCTTCCTGTATAATTCAAAGTGTAGACGACAGGTAAGTCAGACTTAACAAAAAGAGATACCTCAGCTAAACTGTCATTACT
>CAJORC010000344.1 GCA_905236615.1 uncultured Lachnospiraceae bacterium | reverse complement strand
GCTCCGCCCGTAACGGAAACAAGTTCATTGCATCCTGCGAAAGCTTTATCATCTATCGTTTGCACATTAGCTCCGATGACAAGTGTCTTCAACTTGCTGTAAGACGGATCGCCGGCACCATTTGGTGTGATCCTGATTACTTTGTATTTGACTCCAAGATTATTGATCTCACTGGGAATAACAATCTTCTCTAATGTATAGTTATATCCCACTAAAGCAACAGTGCCTGTTCCGTCAATTGCCGGAAAAAGCACAGCGTATGCAAAATCGCCTAAAAATATACCATCACCTTCAAGCGGATAATTAAATGTGCTGATCCCGCTTAACTTGAAGCAGCCTTGAAAAGCGCCCGAGTTCATTGATTCTTTGAGTTTCAGACTCATCCAGACTTCTTCAAGACTAGCGCATCCGGCAAACGCATTGTTTTCCAATGTTTTTACAGTCAGCGGTATCTCAATTTTCTTAAGGCCGGAACACTTTTGAAAAGCACTTTCTTTAATCGTTACAAGACCTGCAAGCGGAATTTTGACGGTTTCAAGTTTGCTTCCGAAAAAAGCCCTCTCCCCGATAGTTTTCACGCTTACGGGAATGGAAATATTCTTAATGGCAGTGTACTCAAAAGCACTATCTCCTATCGTTGTAATACCATTAGGTATGATAACGGAAGGAAGCTGTTCACAATACATAAACAAGCCGGTTGAAATGGCTTTTAATCCCTTCGGAAGTTTTGCTTCATACAGACGATCACATTCAATAAATGGATATTCACCTATTGTCTTAACGCTGTCAGGTATGGTTATCCTTAAAAGACCTGTACTCGCGAAAGCACCGGCACCAATAGTCGTTACCTTTTTTGGAATCGTAATCGATTTAAGATTAATGCATGAAGAAAAGGCAGCTATTCCTATAACCTTTAAATTTGAAGGCAGAGATACACTAGTAAGCTGCGGGCAGTAAAAGAATGAGTATGCACCGACAGATGTAATCCCTTTTTTTATAACAACTCTTTTGATCAGATCTTTTTTGGAAAACCAGGGCGCGTTTGTTTTACCGGTAGCTGTATTATGTGTGTAATTTGTCATGGCACCCGAGCCGGAGACTGTCAGGACACCATCCTTGCTCAAGGTCCACTTAGCCTTCTTACCGCATTTGCCGGAAGCCAATGCATCAAGAGCCTCAGCAGCATCTTCGGCTTCAGGAGTCTGTTCTTTTTCAGTAGCTTCAGGCTCTTCCTGAGTCTCCTCAGTTTCCTGCTTCTGCGCTTCTTCCGTCTCCTGCTTTTCGGTCTCTTCCACCTGTGTTTCTTCTGGAGCAGATGCCTCATCTGCAATTACGGAAACGGGTGTCATTACCATCGAAGCACACATTATGGCCGACAGTAAGACTGACGCGAACTTAAGCTGTTTCATTTATCATTCTTCCCCTTTGGTTTATTTCTTAACTTTCACTTTTTTACCGCAGTTCTTCTTTTTGAAGATCTTCTTGTACTTCTTGACCTTGGACTTCTTGACTTTAACGGTCTTTACGGAAGAACCCTTCAGGGAATTCTTAACTCCGCTCTTTGTCAGTGACTTCGAGCCCTTAAAATACAGCGTCTTGAGATTCTTATCACCGCTGAAAGCAAACGGGCCGATCTTCCAGAGTGCGGCAGAGCTTATCTTGAACACCTTGAGATTCGGGCAGTTATAGAAGGCCTTGTCTCCTATGGTCTTAAGTCTTCCGCCGCCGGTTACGGAAACCAGGTTCGCGCATCCCTTGAAAGCAGAATTGCCTATATAAAGAAGATTCGAACCCAGAACGATTCTCTTCAAAGTCAGATTGTCCATAAAGCATTCGGATGTAATGTTTGTAACCTTATAATTCTGACCAAGTATTTCAACTACGGCAGGAACGGTTACAGTCTCAGTCTGCTCCTCAACGCCGTAAAGCGTCACACAGCCTTTTCCGTAAATGGCAGGATATGTAACGGCATAAGTGAAATCCCCTACTCTAAACATCTCGTTGAGTGAAGCATAATTATAATCCGTTATATTCAAAGATGAAGGACAGCCTGAAAAAACTGACG
>CAJORC010000343.1 GCA_905236615.1 uncultured Lachnospiraceae bacterium | reverse complement strand
GCTCTTCAATGATCTGAGCTGAGATGTCACCAAACTCTGCCTTGTACTGCTCAACAGCTTCCTCAGGTGTGATCTCACCAACAACTGCCTGATTGATAAGTGTTGTCTTAACTGTTGTAAGATCCTCAAGATTCTCTGTAAGTGTCTCGCTTGATGCTGCTGCAGGAGCGTCTACACAGTTAGCAAGGAAGAACCTGTTTCCTTCTTCGATAAGCGGATCGGTATCTACAAATCCGTTTGTAAGAGGGCTGATAACAAGTACCGGATCAAGATGATTCTTCTTCCAGATGGTGTTAGGGTCGTTCGGGGTAGGTCTTAAGTGGAACTCACCGTCTGCATACTCATAATCCTGTTTCTTCTCAGGATCATCCGGGTTTGTTGTAAATGACTCAGCCTCTGTTGACCAGTGAACGCCTTCAGCACCGTATGTCCAAAGTGTCTGTACCTTATCGCCGTCAAGCATTGTCTCAAAAAGTGTATCGAAGATAGCCTGCTCACGGGCGTCATTTCCGTCACCGTCATCTGTGATAACCCATACAGGAGCTTCTCTGTTGAGGTAGCCGCCCCATGTATCCTTGATCTCCTGAATAGGCTCAAGTTCTACAAGTCTGTCATCTCCGAGATCGTTATCTACATCATTCTTAGCCATGTTGTCTGTAAGAGTTCTGAGCCATGTTCCTGCCCAGTAAGTAAATACAGCTTCTGATGTTGACTGATCGTTTGAGAAGAACTTCTCACGAGCCTGCTTTGTTCCTGCTTCCTCTGTATCAGGATCGATAACGCCATCCTTGTATCCCTTGTTCAGACGGGCAAGTGCATCTACTGTAGCCTGCTCTGTAAATCCGTCTACCCATGCGCCGTCTTTCTGATAGAATGAAGGATAAGCTCCCTGCCACCATTCAGGCATGTAGTTGATGTAAGGTGACTCATCAGCTTTTCCGTAGCCTGCAGCGATGACACCGTAGGACTTTCCGTCTGAAACTTTCTTTAAGAATTCATAATAATCATCAAATGTCTTGATATCACTAACCTTCATTCCTGCTTTATCGAGCCATGACTGCTTGATGTAGGTTACGCATCCGTTTCCGTATGTCGGAGCAAATCCGTAAAGTGATCCGTCAGATGTTACCATGTTTTCGTTAACTTCAGGATACTGAAGTCTGCTTTGGAATTCCGCATTGTCATAAGCATCTTTCAAGTTCCAGAGAAGTCCGGTTGTCTGATACTGTCTGAGCATTGTAGCTGACATTATCAGCGCATCGGGATATCCTTCATCACCGGGAGCTCCTGTTGTAAGAGTTCTTGATACTGTTCCTGAATAATCGGAATGATCAAGCTGTGTGATATTAAGTTTTACTTCATGGCCAAGCTTCTCAGCGATTGCCTTTTCCCACTGCTCTACAAAAGCATCCTGTCCGTTCTCAACTGTTGCTGTAAGTGTTCCGTCAACGATTATATTGATGTTATCAAGTTCAAAATCGCCTGACTCTGTTCCGTCTTCAGGCGCTTCAACCTCGCCTAAAACTCCATTTGAAGATGTACTTCCACATCCGGCAAGAAGTGCTGTGCACATACTTGCTGCAAGTATAACCGATACAATCTTTCTCTTCATCTCATTACCCTCCTGCTAATACATTTATCCTAAAATACTGCTTTTTTTCAAAACCTGATCTAGAACCATTCAGTTTTGTATTTCGTTACATACAAAATACAGCTAATGTATAGATAATAATACATTTATTTAAATGATTTCAAGTACTTTTTACTGTTTTTTTGTCATGACTATAAATAATCACCAATATAGAGCAAATAAACCTTTGTTTATAGTGTATTTTTTCCAGTTTTTCTGTCATATGATCGATTTGTGCATAAAAATGCAACAAAAAATGCCCCCGGCGCATATTTTTTCGCCGAGGGCATTCTGTTTTTTGATATTGGATAATCCTTAAATCCTTAAACCTGTGTTGCTACAGCCGGTTCAGCCTCAAACTCTTCCTGAGGCTCATCAAGCGACTGCTTATAACGCTCCAGTATGAGCTCCTGCATCTTTGAACGTGTCTCTGTATTTATAGGGTGTGCTATATCGCGGAATACCCCGTCAGATGCCTTACGGCTGGGCATTGCGATAAAAAGACCCTTGTCCCCTTCAATTACCTTGATATCATGAACTACAAACACATCATCCAGTGTTATTGATACAAGTGCTCTCATTTTTCCTGTATTTGTGAGTTTTCTAACCCTTACGTCTGTAATCTCCATCTTTATATCCCCATTTCTCCGATTTTTATTGTATATTTTCTTTAAAAACGGATTGCTGCGCAATCCTCCTGCAAGCAGATATTCCATTGGCTATTGAAAACGTTTTTATAGCACATATCTGTCGTTTTTCTCTATCACGACCTGTATACCGTCTTCGCCCTTGTAATAGGAATTTGCACGGATCGTTCCGTGACTTTCCACGATACAGTTTTCAATATGCGAATTATCACCGATATAAACGTCGTTCAGTATGATAGAATTCTTTATCACACAGTTGTTTCCGACAAAAACTTTCTTAAAGAGGATCGAGTCCTCAACAACACCGTTAATAATGCATCCTGAAGATACAAGGCTGTTTGATACCTCAGAACCCACATTGTACTTTGCAGGCGGAAGATCATCAACCTTCGAATAAATATCAGGATACTGCTTGAAGAAATAATTTCTTACATCGGCCTTCAGGAAATCCATATTTGTCTGGAAATAATCCTTAACCGTTGCGATATTTCTCCAGTACTCATTCATTTTGTAAGCAAATATCCTCTTCTGGCTTCTGTAACGGATGATAATGTCACTTACAAAATCATGCCTGTCTTCCTCTGCGCATTTCTCAATGAGTTCGATAAGCTGACGGCGGCGAATGATGTAAATTCCGCATGAAACAGTACTTGTTTTTGCCATTATCGGCTTTTCTTCAAAATCAGTTATGCGGTTTTCCTCATTCATCCTTACCACACCGAAACGGTCAACATTCTCTGCAGGTTCCATTTCCTTGCAGACAACGGTTATATCCGCTTTTCTCTCGATATGGAATTCAAGAACCTTGTTGTAATCAAGTTTGTAAACTCCGTCGCCGGAAGAAATGATCACATAGGGTTCATGACTGTCCTTAAGGAAAGAAAGGTTCTGGTAAATAGCATCCGCAGTACCGCGATACCAGAGGTTATTCTCCTGTGTAATGGAAGGAGTGAACACATAAAGTCCACCCTGTTTACGTCCGAAGTCCCACCATTTTGATGAACTCAGATGCTGGTTTAAGCTTCTCGCATTGTACTGGGTAAACACTGCAACCTTCTGCACATGCGAATTTGTCATATTACTTAAGGCGAAATCAATGCTGCGGTAGCTTCCGGCGATAGGCATTGCGGCTATTGCACGTTTTCTTGAGAGCTCCTTCATCCTGTGATTGTTTCCGCCTGCGAGTATAATTCCGATTGCTCTCATTGTTTCTCACCTGCCTTAATAAGTGTTCTGCCGGAAGGAAGTTCTGCATTCTCAAACTCCGAAGCCTCGAAACTTCCAACTATAACTGTATTCTTACCTACAGAAATTCCCTCAGGTATCTTAGTAGCCTCGCCTATAGTTACGATACCATGATTATAAATCTGCGGCTTTGTATCGTTTTCGACCTCTTCGCCAACACCAAGCTTAACTTTGTTGCCGATAGTGACATTTTCGGCTATGATCGCCTTATCCAGCTCGCAGTCGTCACCAATGGTCGTATTATTCATAACTATTGAGTCACGGACAACCGTATCACGTCCGATGGTCACCCCGTAACCGATTACCGAATTTATTACCTGTCCGTATATTTCCGAACCTTCTCCGATAATACTCTTCTCTATCTTCGAATCCTTCGCTATATACTGCGGCGGAAGGCTCTCGGATTTGGTAAAGATCCTCCAGTATTCCTCATAAAGATTGAACTCAGGTATAATGTCTATGAGCTCCATATTAGCTTCCCAGTAAGAATTCAGTGTTCCTACATCCTTCCAGTAGCCATTAAACTCATAAGCAAACATTCTCTCATTTCTCTCGTGGAGATAAGGGATAACATGTTTTCCAAAATCGAGTTCACTCTCGTCCTTGTTTGCGATAAGCGCATCCCTCAGGACATTCCATGAGAAAATATAGATTCCCATTGAAGCAAGGTTGCTTCTGGGCTTCGCAGGTTTCTCCTCAAATGCGGTAATACGGCGTTCGTTATCCGTTACCACGATTCCAAATCTGCTCGCCTCTTCGATCGGCACAGGCATAGAAGCGATCGTCACCGCTGCATTATTCTGCTTATGGAAATCCAGCATCACTTCATAATCCATCTTGTAGATGTGATCTCCCGAAAGTATCAGAACATAGTCAGGATTATACGATTCCATATACTCCAGATTCTGATAGATAGCATTCGCAGTTCCGGTGTACCATTCGCTGTTGCTACTCTTCTCGTAAGGAGGCAGAACCGTCACACCGCCGATATTACGGTCAAGGTCCCACGGAATTCCTATTCCGATATGAGTATTCAATTTTAGCGGCTGATACTGCGTCAGTACGCCAACTGTATCGACTCCCGAATTGATACAGTTGCTCAAAGGAAAGTCAATTATTCGGTACTTTCCTCCGAACGATACGGCCGGTTTTGCCATGTGGGTCGTCAGAACGCCTAATCTGCTTCCCTGTCCGCCGGCAAGCAGCATGGCGATCATCTCTTTTTTAATCATTTGCATCACCTCATAAAAGTTTTTTGAGCCGTTAAACCCCTTTGTGTAATCAATATACACAACTTTATTATAACACATGTTCTTATTAAACCAAACAACTTTTACAATTATTATAATATTAAATTGTATGTTTTTGGTTAAATATCATGATATAGGTAAAAGCAATAACCCCCTCAGCAGCTCTTCCTGCCAAGGGGGTTGAAAAGATTATTTGATGCTGATATTTTTTCCCTTAAAGTTTCTCATGAAGTTATATGTTCCGTCACTGTTTCTGGTAAAGTCCTTACTTGTAAGGGTTTTGGTTCTGCTCTTTCCGCTGACTGCCGAGCCATTCTTATACTTAGGCATCGTAAAGCGAACCTTATTCTTCTTCTCTGTAAAGCTGTATCCGCTATAAATGCTGTCTCCGGCAAGTACTTTTGCAACGTCAACAGGCTCGATCTCATATTCAAGAACCGAACTGCTTCTAAGCACTTTTTCCGCTGCCTTCGCAAGCGATTTTGCGCTCTTATCCTTTGCTGCAAGTTTTATCACTATTCTGGGTGCTCTTCCGGATTTACCATGAGTAGATGCATCATCTTTAAGATAAGCATTCTTATTGTTCAGGAATTTCACTCTCTTAACAACAACACCTTTTGCGATCTCGGCATTTTTAACGAGATTTCCGTCCTCATAAATAACAGTTCCGTTAAGGGCTATTACAGTCGGAGCCGTTGAGCCGTTTCTGTAAGCCATTCCGTCATAGAAATTTACACTGAGGTCAAGGCTGCCTGCTGCAAGATTTTCGCTTACCATATATCCGTTGACCGCATTGTTCACAACCTTCACACTGTCAAGGACCGTACCGTCATCAAGACAGGTTCTGCCATTGTAACTTACGCTG
>CAJORC010000342.1 GCA_905236615.1 uncultured Lachnospiraceae bacterium | reverse complement strand
TCAGCAGTATTTTCTTGTATTTTGACTACACCGCATTCAAGAAGGCCTGGCTTACTGGATAGAAATGACCCCCCTCAGACATGAAAAGAGAGCCGCTGTTACACGACTCTCCACTGAATAGTTTTAAATTCTAAATTGTCTAATGTGTTCCACCACACGCATCATAAACTGAATTGAATACATCTTCAGGTATTTTAACGAAATACCATCCTAACGGATCATAACCAACATACCCACCTTCAATCAATCTTATACGAATAACTGTACCATCACTCATCGTCAAAATAAGGTGCGCCTGGTTCTGTGTATCATAGATACTCTTATTATTACTAGTAGGATCACTCATGTTATTATCAGGATTCCATGTATTTATAAATTCGCCATTGTCAACAGCATCCCAAAATTCACGCCAGACATCATTTGGAATATTAGCATCCTGATAATTTCCGCCTGCATAGTCCCAGTCATAATGGCTCTGCCATTTAACAATCTCTGTCCTTTCACTTATGTGGAGCCTATCCTCAAACAAATCCTGTCCTTTTGCTAAAGTGATACCATTAAGGCAATCGTAGAACTCTATCCTTAAAGTTGGATTATGGTTCTCATCTTCCACCTCGCTACGAATGCATATACGAAAGTTCTTATCATATCCATTTACAGAATAAACTTCACCAGGAACCGTAGACGCAAATTCTGTAGCATATTCATCTTGTGTTGACCACTCGTCAATATTTCCTTTTGCGCTTCCCAGATAATCTCCCACTAATGATTCTATCCTTTGAGCATCTGCACCATAGTAACTCTCTGCCTCAGTATAGATCTGTCCTTGATAAACAATAATCCCAATCATTTTTGCCGCCTCGGTTTCTGAGGAATCAGGCAGTTCAATCTGTGGAATAAATATACCTTCCGCAACATTTTCATTTGCATGATCCGATTTTTCCTCTTGGTTATCATTATTCTCTGCGATAGCAGTATTTTCATTAAGATCCGGATTCTTCTCAACATTAGGTGTATCTGTCAACTTAGGAATCGCAATTCCTGCAATAACGATTAAGCACACACATGCAGCCACAGCAGGTATCCATTTAAGATATTTTTTCTTTTTTGGTTCTGCTTGCATATTTGCCGCATTGTTAATATATTTCTCGTTTATCCCACCAACAGCTTCCAAAAGATCATGATCCTTCATACGTCATAACCTCCTTCTTCTAAATGCTTTTTTAAGTCTGATCTCATCCTGAACAACATAGTCTTCACCTTGCTCTGTGAAAAGCCATAGGTCTTTGCTATCTGAGATACTGAATCAAAATACCAATATCTTCTCACGAAAACATTTTGCTGCTCTTCAGTACACTTCTCCAAAAACTTGTCGATAAGACCACTAAGATAATTTGCTTCTATCTCTGCTTCTATGTCGTTATCCGCAGGAATACATTCCTGCATTTCCTGTTTCAGTTCACAATATAAGGCATACCTTTTTTGCCTGCTGTTCTTCTTGCACACATTCAATGCAATGTGTCTCACAATCCTACCAACAAACGCAAAGAGATAATTCCTCGGTTCATGCGGCGGAATCAGTTCCCATGTTTCAAGATAAGCATCATTCTCACATTCTTTTGCCGTTTCCCTGTCATTAAGGATACTGTTCGCTATATTTCTAAGCCTTGAACCGTATTTTTGCGCTGTCTGGTTTATAGCATCTTCGTTTCTGGACAAGTAGAGCTCTACTATTTCATTATCATTCACGAATCGCTTTCTCCTTTCAGCTTATTTAAGTCCTTCACCCTATATAGCAACATTTCCTTACTGGTGGTTACACATTTTTCAAAAATATTTACTCACCATTATAAATATCGACAGCATAACAATAAAGAAAAAGACCGGTTTCCCGATCTTTTCCGTGCTATTTCAGTTTATTTTTATTTCAATCTTGTTTTCACCAGATGCTTATATACCGCCTTTTGTAGTAGTTTATTGATTGGCATAGACAAAACGATTGCCAAAACTATATAAATCCACAAATACTTTATACTAATGATGTGGAATAGAATATTCGCTAAAAGTATGGCTACAATACTGTACCCAACCTGCAGCCCGACATTTGCTTTACTAAGATTTTTTATGATATCCACACCATTAGATGAATGCGGAGCATTTTCTATAAAATCAGCTGCTCCTTTTACTCCTGGACAGTTCCTGAAATCATCACTGCAATCACGGGCAGAATCCTTATAGGATGCTGTATTCAGAATTTCCCGTACCGTATTCTTTATCCCTGCGGCCGAATCATCCTTCAAATCAATTCCCGCACCAATTTCACGGACTCTTCTTGCAACCGCTTCCTGCTCATTTGTCTGGGCATATAAGACCATCGGCGTTGCCATATAGAGGCTTTCCGATACACTGTTCATTCCGCAGTGTGTAATGAACACATCTGCTTTTGAAAGAACATCCAACTGATCAACATAAGGTTCGACTTTTATATTTTCCGGCAATTTTCCAAAGCCCGAAACATCCACTGATCTTCCGCAGGATATGATCACGTCAATATTCTCATCCTTAAAAGCTTCAATGCATTTACCATAAAAATCAGGCCGATCATTGATAACCGTACCAAGCGATATATACACAAGTGGCCGTATATGTCCCTTATCCGGTTCTATATCATTCAGCAAAGAAGGACCTACAAAACTATAATGATCAGAGAAACTTTCAGCATATGGTTGAAACTTCTTTGAAGTATAAACAACCGAATCCGTTTGATTGTCGCTCTGTATCAGGGAAAACAATCCCTTCACCTTATAGCCGTAAGCCTTCAGCTTATTCAGCTCCCTTGAAACTCTCGGAAGCCCAAAGATCAACCCTGCCATCTCTCCCGGCGTATTCTTTATATAAGTTGAGGACATCTGGTTAAATGCAAATGTGCTTGTAGATACTACCATCGGAACATCATATTTCCAAGCATTCAGCTTCCCCCAGAAGCACACAGAATCCGTGTAGATAACATCCGGCTTAAAAGATATGAACTCGTTATGCAGAAATTCATCCATTGCAGCTGTAATTCTGATATCCTGAATAGTCATTTCCGTAGTGGAAACTTTTTTCAAATTTGCCTCTTCCTTCGCACTTAGCTCCGGAAGATATTCATCGCAGCATACAAATGTAGCACCGGTGCGTTCTATCTTTTCCTGAAATTCACTGAAGGAATAAAAGCGCACTTCATCGCCACGCCCTGCAAGTTCCCTGACTATCGGCAGCATAGGATTTGTATGACCATGTGCAGGAATACAGAATACAGCAACTTTTTTCATCCATTAATCCTCGCTTTTCTCAGAAAAGGCCAAATTAAATAATTCAGCAAAAGCACCTTTGGGCGGAATTGCTATACCCTGTTTTTCATCACCAAGCAGAAGCAGCGTGTCGCCCGGCCTTATTCCAAATATTTCTCGTGCCTGTTTAGGAATGACAATCTGACCTTTTTCTCCTACTGTTGCAGTCCATGCATATTTTCCTTCTGGTGCATTCATTACCTTTGACCCTTCCGTATGATAAGTATGATTTGTATTACTAATTATACCAATCTTGTCTTTCACTGTCAAAAAAATCATATCAGAAACGATCCATATCGTCCTCGGATGCCAGCTGATCGTGTGGCTCGTCATCACTCTGAATCTTCGTATACATATCCAGCACGGTTCCAATCGTCAGCAGATCCAACTCGCTGATATGGATTCCCAGTTGTACACATTGAAGCAACAGGAGCGATGTTGTCGTGATCTCCAAAGATTCCGTCTGTACTTCCTTGGAATC
>CAJORC010000341.1 GCA_905236615.1 uncultured Lachnospiraceae bacterium | reverse complement strand
TCACAAATACGACTATTATCGGAAGGATGTAATTTAAGAAAATCGCGATGAGCGTTCCCGAGATATCCGGAACCTCTCCCGTAAAGTCAACTCCTGCTGAATTTAAGCGGTCAACAAGATTCGGATCTTCCACAACTCCCGTATAATAGGTCTTTTTCAGAGGAGAGAAACCGAGTCTGCCGGAAAGTCCCGTATTTTCCGTATCCTTCGGGTATATCAGTATCCTGTCCGATTCAAGCTTTACACTCTCAACCGTACCTTCATTTACCATGTTCAAAAATCTGCTGTAGCTGATCTCCTCAGTCGTAGAGCTTGTCACCAGCGAGCTTAATGCATTCATGCAGAGAAGCGTCACGATCGTGGCAATTATCATTATGACAAGCGTCTGACGATTCCTTGGACTTTTGTTATTCTTGTTATTATTTCCATTATTATTTTCGTTCAATATATTATCCTGCCTTTTCCTAACCAGCGGTTTTCGCCGTAAATATAACAAAGAATCCGGTCCTTCCGGATATTTTCTTTGAATTAAAAGTAAAGCGTGTACCCAATTAAAAGGTACACGCTTCTAATTATATGACAGATTTCGTTAAAAGTAAATCCTTATCATCTTCGTAGCCGTTTGGATTGTTTTTCTGGAAATTCCATGAATCGCGGCACATATCCTCAATATCAAGTTCCGCTTTCCAGCCCAGTTCTTTCGCAGCCTTCTCCGGTGAGCAGTAGCAGCTTGCTATATCGCCGGCACGTCTCGGCTTGATCGAATACGGTATTTTGATGTTATTTACCTTTTCAAAGGTCTTTACGATATCAAGTACTGAGTATCCGTGGCCTGTTCCGAGGTTGCAGATGAAGCATCCCGGATTGGTTCTCAGCTTATCTATCGCCTTTACATGAGCTTTTGCAAGGTCTACAACATGCAGATAATCCCTGACTCCCGTTCCGTCCGGGGTATCATAGTCATCTCCAAATACCCCAAGTTCAGGAAGCTTTCCGACTGCAACCTGTGTTATATAAGGCATAAGGTTGTTTGGCCTGCCGTTCGGGTTTTCACCGATCCTGCCTGACTTATGTGCACCGATAGGATTGAAATAACGAAGTATTACCATATTCCAGCTCGGATCAGACTTCTGCATATCTATAAGTATCTGCTCAAGCATCCACTTTGTCCATCCGTAAGGATTTGTGCAGATTCCCTTCGGACACTCTTCCGTGATCGGTATGATTGCCGGATCTCCGTATACCGTTGCGGATGAAGAGAACACGAAATTCTTTGCACCATGCTTTCTCATAACATCAAGGAGGGTAAGTGTACCGCCTATGTTGTTGTTATAGTATTCCCACGGCTTTTCAACTGACTCTCCGACAGCCTTTAAAGATGCGAAGTTTATTACTTCCTGAATATCGTTTTCGGAGAAGATTTTTTCAAGGTCTTCTCTTGAATTTATATCAGCGTTATAGCTTTTTACTTTCTTTCCTGTAAGCTCTTCAACTCTCTTTAATGCTTCAGGAGATGAATTCGAGTAATTATCCATTACTATGGCATCATATCCGCCTTCAAGGAGCTCCACTAATGTATGTGAGCCGATAAAGCCTGCACCGCCTGTTAAAAGTATTGACATATTGACCTCCTTTTGTCTCTTAAGGACTTAGTAAATTATAGCATTTTCCCACAGTTATGTAATAATCTATTGTTGTCAGCATATATACTTTTGTTGCAAATCTTAAAATCCCTGATAGAGTACTGTTGTCTTTGTACCTACAAAAACGGCATAAAGTACAATGCTCAGCTCTACTGATAAAAGCAAAAGTTTTGCCCATAAAGGAAGTTTTTCAAACATTTTATTGATCATATATTAAACCATTCCCATCATAAGTCCTATCACATCATAACCTACGAAGCTGAATGAAAGGCATACATAAGCGCATGTCCATACATGTTCGAAGATCCGGACTCCGATTTTCTTCTCATATTCCTTGACACCCTTTTTACCGTATTTTTTCTTAAGCCGGTTAGTATAAACCGATGAAAGTACGACTCCCAGTCCCTCAAGCAATCCATAGACAAGATAGTTCAGGTTGGTTCCGTGCCAGATACCGGCTATAAGAAATGTTGCAAAAAGCGCAACACACTGGGCTTCAAAGAGCTTCTTTTTAAGAACTCCGCTCAAAAGCGATTTTATGATCGGGCTGTAAATATAGTCTCTTATCCATTCCGAAAGCGATATATGGTGTCTGTTCCAGAATTCCACCATAGTCCGGGCAAGATAAGGTCTGTCAAAGTTCTCTTTTAACGTCAGTCCCGATAATTTCGCTCCACCTGCTACAATATCACAATATCCAACAAAATTAAAGTAAATGAAAAGAGCATTAAATATCGAAAAAATAAGATATATTATCGCTGACTTAAAAATATTTCCCGCTTTCGG
>CAJORC010000340.1 GCA_905236615.1 uncultured Lachnospiraceae bacterium | reverse complement strand
GGTATCAGGCGGTACATCTCCGGACACAGTTCCATCCGAGACACTGTCTGATGCAGTTCCGACAGAACTGTTCTCTGAAACGCCTTCATCCTCACTGACAGAACTGCTGTCTCCGCTCACTGTCTCTGACTCACTCGCAGCAGTATCTGCTGATGATTCACTTACCGTGTCCTCGTTTCCATTCCCCAAGCTCTCTGCCGCAGCCGTAACTTTCTCACTGCTTACAGCATCAGAGCTCAGCGAGTCATTACTTGCTGATGCCGCGCTGACAACCGAACCTTCGCTAACGGAACTCTTTGCCGCAGCCCACGATAACTCTCCGGAGTTTGAACCGAAAAGCAGGCTGGCAGAAATGAGGAGCGCCGTTAAAGACTTTAACCTCTTCTTCATTAATTGCCTCCAACTAAAAACTATAAAAACATTAAAACCCCAGACAAAACGCAGTATACCACACACGATACTGCGCTCTGCCATGTAAACAAGACTAAATCTTGTATACTTCTAACTAAATATAGCACGAAATAAGATTTATGTCATTATCATTTCACATTTTTTTAACAAAGTTTCTTATTTTTTAATATCCGGGTATGTGTTCGTCGGAAGATCAAAATTAACAGCCTGACTGTATAGAATTTCCGTGAGTTTATCCACATTATCCCTTGTAACGTGCATTCCGAAGCCCTGTTCAAGAAGCTCCTTTTCCGTAACACCATTGTAAACGCAGTCAATTATCTTATCACCGATCGCCGGGCAGAAATGACTGGTTTCATAATAATTATTCATATCGAGTGTTACATTATTAAATCCGCTGAAATTATAATAATCTGTAATTTCAGCAAGCTGCCCCAGAAATACAATATATCCGTTTGCAATATCCTTCTGGTAAGTATAGCCGTTAATAGGATTTGTAAATATCCTGAGCTTTATATCATACTCATCACATAGATCCACGATGTCCTGTATATCTTTAAAAGACTGTTCTCTGGGAGCATAATAATCGGACCATGTTGCCTCAGTCTTTTCATAATTGAAGCCGGTGGGGATCTCAAGATTTTCCGTACCGGTCTCCAAAAGTCTCTTCCCGTATATAGGATCGGTATTTTTGTGATCCATGATCACTTCGAGGGAATCCGACAGGGTAATGATATCAAAATAACCTAAATAAAACTTTAATTTATCCAAAAAAGTTCCATCCCATGGAAAACCTCTCCTGTAGAGCTGTTCATAGTGAAAAGTCGGATCGACGAAATATGAAATATCATCAATTCCGATAGTCACATTCTTAGGAACAATACCATGATTTATAAGTATCTTCAAGTCTTCAAGATGCTCAGCCGGAGTTCCCTCGGAATAAGACATGTCATAATAATTTCCGTCTTCCATTTTTGAAACATCGAAAAATCCAACTCTGGAAGATCCGAACAGGAGCGAATCATATTTATCCGGATGCTTAAGAACATTACGCATCTTGATATAGCGCTTATTCGGCTCAACTCCGTTATTTACTATAGCGTCAGGATGAAATATATTGTAAGGATCCAGTATTACCGCTGCCGGAATAAAGATTATCCCCAGTATAAGTGCGAATGACACACATTTTATCAAAAATTTTTTCATAAAAAACCACCTGAACCTGTCAAGCAAGATTAAAAATTAAAATAAATGAAAGTCTGGCTTGTACCGCCGTGCAATTCCGAAATAATGATAACTGCCGTAAGTGAGATATAAATAAGCCATCTCAAAGGCATTTTCAGCTTACTGAGTTCAACCGAAATATCATGTTTCAGCGAAATAAAGTCATAGAGCATAAGTGCCGTTATCGCCGCAAGTACCTTAAGCAGGGCAACAACCGTCAGATTCATATCCACCATCATTTTCGTCCATGCATCGGCAAAATGAAGTATTACACCATTATGCATATGGGTTACGATGAAGAAAGCGTCATCAATAGTCTTTGCGCGGAAAAATACCCATGCAACATCGATCATTGCAAAGGTAACTGCCCAATGCAGGAAATTTCCCGCGATAACGAGCGCCTTAGGCCTTTCAGCCGTATCTTCCTTCTTCTTAAATACTTTCCTGCAGAGACCTTCTATTATCTGATAAATACCGTGAAGTCCGCCCCAGATAACAAAAGTCCATGCGGCGCCATGCCAGAGACCGCTTATAAGCATTGTTACAAGCTGGTTCCTGTTTTTCTTAAACTCACCCTTCCGGCTCCCGCCAAGAGGTATATACACGTAATCCCGGAACCATGTTGACAGCGATATATGCCATCTGGACCAGAATTCCCTTATTGACCTTGAAAAATACGGGCTCTTAAAGTTGCTCATAAGGTCGATGTTAAAAAGTCTTGCCACACCGATAGCTATATCGGAATATCCGGAAAAGTCACAATATATCTGGAATGTGTACATTATTGAAGTCATGATAAAGGTCATTCCGAAATAATAAGGAACAGCACCATATATCATGTCAACGTAGACTGAAAGTGAATCGGCAACTATGAGCTTTTTGAAATATCCCCAAAGCATCATCCTGAGACCGCTCTCTGCTTTTTCCACATCAAAAGGTCTCTTCTCAAAGAACTGATCCATGAGTTCCGGTGCCCTGCCAATCGGACCTGCAATAACCTGCGGAAAGAACGAGATATGAAGTGCATATTTCGCAAAATTCGTCTGTGCCTTCACTTTTCCATTGTAAACATCAGCCAGATAACTGACTGTCATGAAGGTATAAAAAGATATTCCGGCCGGCTGAACAAGTTTCAGCGTATAAGGCTGCATCGAAAGTCCGAAAAACCCCGCAAAGGATGCCGCTGACTCAGTCATGAAATTAAAATACTTAAAGAATGCCAGAAATGCTAACGCCACTACCGTTGCAAATACCATGAATTTCTTCTTGCCGGTCTGGGTATTTTCTTTGCTCATGGAAATTCCCGCTGCCCAGCTTATAAAAGTTGTAAACAACAATATAGGGAAATACTGTGCATTGAGTGAAATGTAGAAATACCAGCTTACCAGCAGCAGGACTATCCATCTTATTCGTTCCGAAGATGCCCAGTAAATACCGAACACTATCGGAAGGAAGAAAAGAAAGTCTAATGTATTAAAGAGCATTATCTTGTCCTCACATCAAGAGAGTCAGGCCGCCTTATCTAAAATCAAGGCAGCTTGACTCCCTTTTCCTATCATTTTTCTATCATTTTTGCTTATGCCGTAATGACCGTACCGCTCTTTCCGCGGATTGCATCTTCAACAGCTTCCAGTGATGTAATAAGCACCCTTCCGTTCTGTCTGGACTTCAGAAAATCGATCGCACCCTCAATCTTGGGAAGCATTGTTCCGGGTTCAAATTCCCCGCTGTCAATCATCTTTTCTGCTTCTTCAACAGTCATCTTGCGAATCGGCTCAGCATTTTCTTTACCGAAATTCTTCATGACCGAATCAACACCGGTGAGGATTATAAGCTCGTCAGCTTCAAGCTTTTTCGCGAGAAGCGACGCTATTGAGTCCTTCTCGATAACTGCGCTTGCACCCTTAAGGTTGCAGTTCTGCTCAATAACGGGAATTCCGCCGCCGCCGGCAGCGACTACTATCTGTCCTGAATCATAGAGTGTCCTGATGGCTTCGATCTCAACTATCTCAATAGGCTTCGGAGCAGCAACAACTCTTAAATATCCCTTTCCGGGGTCTTCTTTTGTGAAATT
>CAJORC010000339.1 GCA_905236615.1 uncultured Lachnospiraceae bacterium | reverse complement strand
TAAAGCTTTATGATAATTCGAACTTAAGGATATCGGATGCTGCAATGCAGGCCGGCTTCTCAAATGAAGACCTCTTCCCGAAACGCGGAAACGAGATACGCTTTACAATGAACGGAAAGACAGAGGTAAGACGCGGAGATCCGGGAGAGGCTGCAGTAATAAAGCTCAACGGAAAGCTTGCAACACTTTCGGAGAAGGTAAAGGCGGGAGACAGTATCGAGATCACACCGTCAACAGCGGGAGCACCAGTTGTTGTTACGCTTAACAGACTGCCGGGATTTACGGATACTATCAGCGTAAACATAAATAAACAGCTCCTTACACTCCCGAAATTCGCTCTTGTAAACGGTCTTATGAAGAACGGTTACTATGAGGTTCAGGATGGTGACCAGATCGAAATGAGAAAGTTCTATACCGTAGAACAGATACTTGATTTCATGGATGTACAGCTTGAAGAAGGAACTGAGATCTATGTAAATCATGAGATCGCTTCACCGCTTACCGAGGTTTATGATAATTTCACGGTTGAATGGACCTTAAAGGAGCAGCAGCCTACAATTCATTCGGCTGCGGACATAGAAGTAAAGGAAGAGGTACAGGGCTTTGACAAGGCCGAGGCAGAAGCTTCTGTTAAAAGAATGATGGAGGCAGTCAGCAAGGCTGAAGAGGCACTTAATTCTTCACCGAATGTTCAGCGTACAAATGAGATACCTGCACCTGAACCTGCAGAGGAAGAGGAAAAGCCGCTTAATGAGAATAAGGCCGAAGATGCCTTGAAGAAGCTTAAAGATAAGATCGCGGGCAAGCTTGAAGAAAAGCCGGTAAATACCGGTGATATAGAAGTTATAGTAAATAACCAGCCCGTAAGAATGACAGGAAAAGACAATTACATTTATGTCGATGTCTTTAACTATATTGATTTTGACCGTTCAACTCCTCACGGAACTTCCGTTGCAACGAAGATAAACGGGCGTGATGCTGAATTTGTAGAGCAGCTCCACAACGGAGACAGGCTTGAGATTTACTGGAGGAATGATTAATGAGGTTTTGTTCCATTGCCTCCGGAAGTTCAGGTAACTGCGCATATATCGGAAGTGAAGAGACGAATTTAATTGTAGATGCGGGAATATCCGGAAAGCGTATTGAAGCAGGGCTTTGCGGATTGGACGTAGAAGCGGGAAGGCTTGACGGGATACTTGTAACCCACGAGCACCTTGATCATGTCAAAGGACTCGGGGTTATGACGAGACGGTATCATCTGCCGATATATGCAAGCAGAGGAACGATCGAAGCCCTGATAAAGACGAAAGACATGGCGAACACTCCTCAGGAGCTGTTTCATGAAGTCAGGGCAGATGAGAGTTTTAAGATCAAGGATCTTCTGATAAATCCTATCAGAATTTCACATGATGCGGCAGAGCCGGTTGCCTATCGGTTTGATGAGGGCGAAAAGGCAGCGGCAGTTGTTACGGATCTGGGTACTTATGATCAGTATATCCTTGACAGACTTAAAGGAGTAAAAGCGCTTCTTGTTGAGGCAAATCACGATGTCAGAATGGTTGAGACAGGAAAGTATCCCTACTATCTTAAGCAGAGGATACTTTCCGAAAAGGGACATTTGTCGAATGAAAGTGCGGCAACCCTTACTCTTGACCTTTTGGATAAAGGAGAGTTTTTAAGATATTTATTGTTGGGGCATTTAAGTAGGGAAAACAATTTGGAGGAACTTGCTTACGAAACAGTAAGAATGGAGCTTAAGATGTTAGGAAAGAGCTCAATTCCGAAAGATTTCAGACTTTCCGTGGCAAAACGTGACGTTAGCTCGGAATGCTTTGAATATTAAAAAATCAGAGGAGTTTCATATGAAGAAAGTAATCATTACTGTAGTCGGAAAAGATACTGTAGGTATCATTGCCAAGGTCTGTACTTATCTTGCTAACAACAGAATCAATATCCTGGACATTTCCCAGACTATCGTCAGCGGATATTTCAACATGATGATGATAGTTGATTTTGCGGAAAGCGCAAAGCCGTTTGATGACGCTTCAACGGAGCTTGAGCAGGTTGGTGAGGAAATCGGAGTAGTCGTAAAATGTCAGCTTGAAGATATTTTTGACTCGATGCACCGGATCTGATCTGAGAGGAGCGGCTTTTATGATAAACATCTACGAAGTTAAAGAAACAAATGACATGATAGAAAAGGCGAACCTTGACGTGAGAACGATCACGCTTGGAATAAGCCTTATGGACTGTATTGATTCTGATATTGATGCGGTCTGCTCTAAAATTGAGGAGAAGATTTGCCGTGTTGCCAAAGATCTTGTGGCAACCGGACGCGAGATAGAAAGAGAGTACGGTATTCCTATCGTTAACAAGAGAATATCGGTTACTCCTATAGCACTTGTGGGCGGCTCTGCGGCAAAGACGAGCAATGATTTTGTCCGCATTGCAAAAGTGCTTGATAATTGTGCAAAAAAGCTTGGCGTAAACTTCATCGGCGGATATTCTGCACTTGTTTCAAAAAACATGACAAAGGCAGATGAGCTGCTCATCCGTTCAATCCCGAAAGCACTTGCAGAGACAGATTTCCTCTGCTCCAGTGTAAATCTTGGCTCTACAAAAACGGGTATAAATATGGATGCGGTACGCCTTATGGGAGATATCGTTAAGGAAACTGCAGAACTTACAAAAGATAATGATTCTTTCGGATGCACCAAACTGGTTGTATTCTGTAATGCTCCGGATGATAATCCGTTTATCGCAGGCGCTTTCCACGGTGTTACTGAGGGTGATGCAGTTATAAACGTGGGTGTCAGCGGTCCCGGCGTTGTAAAAACTGCTTTGGAGAGCGTAAGAGGAGAAAGCTTTGAGGTTCTTTGCGAAAAGATCAAAAAGACAGCCTTCAAGATCACGAGAGTAGGACAGCTTGTTGCGCAGGAAGCTTCGAAGCGCCTGAACATACCTTTCGGAATTATCGATCTTTCGCTTGCTCCTACACCTGCTATCGGTGATTCGGTTGCTGATATCCTTGAAGAGAT
>CAJORC010000338.1 GCA_905236615.1 uncultured Lachnospiraceae bacterium | reverse complement strand
TCTTTATCATCTGTGCTATCGTTGGTGTTACACAGGTTTACATTGGTAAGAAAGGAGAGGTGGCTGCATGATGACAGAAAACGAAAAAGCTGCTCAGAGAAAGAAAATAATGCATTTTATTTTTATCATTGTTCTGGCACTTCTTTTTGTGGCATTTATCGCTCCGTTTTTACTCGTAGTTATAAATGTGTTTAAGTCGAAGGGTGATATTACTTCAGCTCCTCTGGCACTTATAGGAAAGCATGGTTTCACTCTTAAGAACTTCCCTGCTGCAATGAATAAGATGAACTTCTGGCAGGTATTTACAAATTCACTTATAGTTACTGTAAGTTCAACTATTTTAACGATCCTTTTCTCTGCAATGTGCGCATTTGCACTTGTTCGTAATAAGTGGCTGGCATGTACGGCACTCTTTACAATGATGATCGCTTCAATGGTTATACCTTTCCAGGTACTGATGGTACCGTTGGTATCAGTATACGGCGGACTTCTGAATGTACTTAACAGCCGTATAACCCTTATACTTATGCACACCGGTTTCTCGGTATCGATGGCGACATTCATGTTCCATGGTGCAATACATACAAACATTCCTCTTGAACTTGAAGAGGCTGCTTACATTGACGGATGTACAAGATGGGCTACTTTCTGGAAGATAGTATTCCCGCTCCTGAAGCCTACCATCGCAACAGTTGCTATCATCGATGCAATGGCATTCTGGAATGACTACCTGCTTCCCAGCCTTGTACTCGGAAGAAAAGAGTTATACACGATCCCGATCGCTACTCAGATGTTCTATGGAACTTACTCAACAGATATAGGTCTTATCATGGCTGCCCTGCTCCTTGCAATGCTGCCGATACTTGTTCTGTATGTATTCCTTCAGAGATACATCGTGGAAGGTGTTACTTCAGGTGCTGTCAAGGGATGATGATTTTATAAGTGAAAGGAATCTGATATATGGCAACGCTTAAGGATGTGGCAAGGGAAACCGGACTGACAGTTACGACTGTTTCCCGCATTCTCAATAATCGTGGCTATATCAGTGAGGAATCGAGACAGAAGGTTAAAGAGGCAATGATAAAGCTGGATTACCAGCCCAATGAAGTTGCAAGATCTTTGTCCAAAAAACGAAGTAATATTATCGGTGTAATTGTTCCTCATATAAGTAATCCTTATTTTGCTGAAGTTATAAGTAATCTGGAGAATGAGGCGAAAAAGAGGCGATATAACATCATGCTTTTCAACTCTAAGAGCAATGATGACAAAGAAATGAAATATATTGATATGTGTAAGTCCAACAGGGTTGCCGGAGTTGTAATGATGAGCGGCTCGGTTCAATTGGACGAGTTCAAGGGGCTCAACATTCCGTTGATAACCATTGAACGTAATCTTGAATGCGGAACTGCTTCCATAGAGTGTGATAATTTTCATGGAGGAGAGCTTGCGGCGAGGGAATTGATAGGCGCCGGCGCCAAAAGACTTATACATATCAGCGGTGTCACCGAAACTGAAATGCCTGCCGACGAACGTTCACAGGGTTTCAACAGAATATGTGAAGAAAGCAACGTCTGGCACCGGGAGATCAAGACATCGGTCAAACAGTATGATACCGGTGAATACAGGGAGTTTCTGGAGGAGCTTCTTGATGATTTTCCTGATGCAGACGGTTTCTTCACAAGTTCTGACATCATTGCAGCCCAGCTTATACAGGTAGCGCAGAAGAAGGGGAAGAAAGTTCCGGATGACATAAAAATAGTTGGATTTGATGATATAAATATTGCTTCACTGACAAACCCGACAATTACTTCTATAAGACAGCCGATCAAAGAAATGGCGAGGACGTCTATCGGTTTCTTACTTGATGCGGCAGCAGGAAAAGTTGTACCGACGAGGATGATTCTTCCGGTAACTCTTGTTGAACGCGAGTCATGCAGAGTAGTAAAAAGTGAATGAACGAACATACCGTTAACGGTATGAAGAAGGACCTGTCATTGCGGCAGGTCCTTTTTACTAGTCCAGAGCTTCATTGATTCCGAGGGTTTTTCTTTTAAGATAAATTTCCGGAGCATTGGTAAAAACATCGGTTACGCCGAAAGCGGCATATTTCTGAAAATCAATTTCCTTAAGCTTTTTCCCCTCTCCGAAGAAGGGCTCGTCTGTATTCCATGCGCGTAAGGTAAGGCTCTTTAAATACTTCGGAAGCTTTACGTTTAAGCCGGAGATGCAGGGATGAAGCGCATCAGTCCCGGAAGCCTTTGCCTTGTTGATGCAGTCTTCAAGCAGTTCTGCCAGAACTGCGGTTTTTGCTTTCTTGTCTATTTCCTTCACCGTTTTTAAGGAGTCTGTTAAAAAAGAAGAATAAATGACATATTTCTCCATATCAAGTTTTTTTACTATCGATAAAACCAGTTTTTCTATTCCCTCATAACGGTATTTGCCGGTTTTGAATTC
This sequence comes from uncultured Lachnospiraceae bacterium, assembly GCA_905236615.1. GTDB lineage: Bacteria > Bacillota > Clostridia > Lachnospirales > Lachnospiraceae > NK4A144. The sequence continues at coordinate 1,803 of CAJORC010000338.1, read as the reverse complement.
AATATTTATAAGAAGCCCGGTCCGCCGGCAGTATGGACGGAGCATTCTCAGAACTTCTTCCAGAGTCGGAACGGTTGTGCGGAAGTTATCTCTGCTGATACGCAAGGCTCTGATCTCCGAAAGCTTATAATCTTTAACATCTCTGTATCCGTCTGTGGTACGGCTGACATTCTCGTCATGTATCACTACGACTTCCCTGTCCCTTGTGAGCTGTACATCCAGCTCGATTCCGGTCAGTCCCTTTAATTCTGCGGCGGCACGGAAAGCCTCGATTGTATTTTCGGGATAATTGTAGGAACATCCCCTGTGTGCCCATATATGGATCTCTTTTGTTTCGGAAGAGTGCTCATCTGTTTTTGCAAACCGTTCTGCCAGAAATTTTTCAAGACATTCGGAAGAAGCGATGCTTAACGACTGCTCATTTTTCATTGCAGCTATCCTGTCAGCGGAAAGGCTGCCGTATCCCATTAGTCTGAGTTCGTTAACTCTGGAGCAGAATTCCCTTATGACATCGGCTTTGAGATCGGTATTTTTCTTGAAATTAACAGTTTCTATCTTCGAGGGTTCGCCTGTGTGAATCTCATAAAAAGAAGCATTCCACCATGGAGAGGGCATGAGGAGATAGCCCTTTGTACCTGAGATAAGGAGCTGTCCCGGACTTTTTACCTGAAGACCGGCTTTTAGTGTTGCGGAGGCCTTTCCATAGTCAAAGTATGCCTTTGTATAGGAGTCAACACCATTACCGGCATAAAGTGAATGGAAAGAGACCTTGTTGTAGGAGTTTCCCAGCAACTCAAAAATCGGATACATGGAAAATACACCGAGTTCGGTCATACTTCCGCCATAGTCAGAGTCAAGCATTTCTCTTAAATTGGTGGAAGTAAGCCTTGTTGCGGCAGACTCTACATCCATTATGCGACCGATGCGGCCGCTTTTTGCATAACTGATGACGGAACGGTAAGCCTCATTAAAAAGACAGGTCATACATTCCATGAGTATCAGGTCTTTTTCTTTTGCGCTTCTATATAATTCTTCGGCGTATTTGGCGTTCAGGGAAAGCGGACTTTCAACGAGGATATGCTTTGACTTGTCTAAGGCAGCCTTTGCATACGGAACGTGAAACTGGTTCGGAACGGCAATATACACAGCGTCTGTGCTTTTCCAGAGATCATTTATATCATCGGAAAAGATGATATCCATATCAGCCGGAAATTCTTTTTTGACATCGGAAATATCGGGGTCATATACGACAGTTGATCGAAGCCCCTCAACATTTCTGACAGCCTCTGCGAAAGATCTGGCTAACCGGCCGCTGCCGATTATTCCAATTCTGATCGCACCGTCAGAACTTAAGTTGACTTTATTTCTCATCATAGAACCTCATAATATATTTATTGGCAGACATTCTGCCTGACATAACATATATCGGATGATTGTTTATATTTTTAAACCCTATGATTGCATGGTATTTAGTGCGGAATTTAAGGATGCTTTTATGATAAAATATAGATGTATATTTATGTTCTTCTTTTGAGATAAATCGGGGGATATATGAATAATATAAAAGTCAGAACAAAAATGATCATAATGTGTGTTATCACTGCGGTCAGCATGTTATGTATGATCGTACTCATGCTTGTTTCCATAAATATTCTGGAAGAAATATCCGTGAAAGAACTCGAAACGGCTCTAAATGAGGATTACAACCAGAAGATAAAGGAACAGGTAGAAAGTGCATCCTCGCTTGTAGATAATATAATGAAGTACGCTGATAGAGGAGAGATTCCTGAGGAAGAGTGCCAG
>CAJORC010000337.1 GCA_905236615.1 uncultured Lachnospiraceae bacterium | reverse complement strand
TGCAAACGTAATGAAGTGGGTTCAGGATACAAAGGCAAACCTTGACAAGGGTTACATCCACACAACAGACGGTCAGTGGTCAGATACATGGAACAAGGATCAGGGTGCTGACGCAAAAGTATTTGCATTCTTCGGACCTGCATGGTTTGTAGACTTCACATTAAGCCCTAACTACGGTAAAGATGCAGAGAGTGACTGGGGCATCTGCCAGCCTCCGCAGGCATATAACTGGGGCGGATCATTCATCATAGGATGCCGTGGAACAGATAACCCGAAGCACATAAAAGACATCATGATCGCACTTACAGGTACAAAGGACACACTTGTAGATATCGCAAAGGGAACAGGAGATTTCACAAATACACAGTCTGGAATGAAAGAACTTGCAGCAGACACAAGCTTTAAGTCAGACTTCCTCTGCGGACAGAACCCTTACAACATTTACGAGCCTGCAGCACAGGGCGTGAAGATGGACAAGCTTTCACCTTACGATCAGGGTTGCGTAGAGGCACTTGGAACAGCATTCGGTGATTACTTCAATAACAAGGTTGACCTCGATAAGGCAAAAGAAAACTATGAGACAATGATCAAAGAGCGTTATCCTGACATCACAGAGGTAGTTTGGCCGGAATAAATAAAAATGAAGCAAAGGTCAAAAGCCTGCTAAAGAGGCAGGCTTTTGGCTAAAGCATCAGGATTTATCCTAATTATTAAAGAGAAAGGCAGCAGTATATGAACACGAAAAAGAAGAGGATTGATTATTCAAAATGGGGATACTTTTTCATTGCCCCCTTTTTTATCTGTTTTTTCATATTTTCATTAATTCCTCTGGTAGATACCATCAGATACAGCTTTTTTGAGTATTATGCTACGGGACTTAAGGAGATAGGACCGAACTTTGTAGGACTTGCCAATTACCGTGAACTCCTTGAATCCGACCTGGGCAAATATTCATGGAATACATTTGTTATGTGGATCATAGGTTTTATTCCCCAGATCGTGATCGCACTTATACTTGCTTCATGGTTTACCGATCACAGACTTAAGATCCATGCACAGGGATTCTTCAAGGTTGTTATCTATCTTCCTAACCTTATAATGGCATCTGCGTTTGCAATGCTCTTCTTTACACTTTTCTCTGAGGTAGGACCGATAAATTCAATGCTCATGCAGTTTGGGATCATACATGAACCTATTAAATTCCTTGCATCTGTTGCAGGATCGAGATTGCTTGTAGCAGCCATGAACTTCCTCATGTGGTTCGGAAATACGACAATAATGCTCATGGCAGCTATCATGGGAATAAGCCCTGACATATTTGAAGCTGCAGAACTGGATGGCTGCACACATCGTCAGAGATTCTTTTATATAACATTGCCGCTTATAAGACCTATACTTGCATATTCACTTATAACATCACTTATCGGAGGACTTCAGATGTTTGATGTTCCCCAGATATTAACAGGTGGTAAGGGTATACCTGACAGAACAACAATGACCCTTATTATGTTCCTTAACCAGCACTTAAAGGCTAAGAATTACGGTATGGCAGGAGCGCTGTCCGTATATCTCTTCATAGTATCTGCAATCCTCTGTGCGATCGTATATAAAATGATGAGTGATGAGGATGGAAATAAAAAGAAAAAGACAGGAGGTAAATAAGGAAATGATGGAAGAAAAGAAAAGTCCTGCGCGTTCAGCACTGGCACATGTTGTACTTATAATACTTACATTTTTCTGCCTCTTCTTTTTCTATCTGCTTGTAGTAAATGCAACGAGGTCACATGTAGATCTTCAGAAGGGATTTTCAATCCTGCCGGGAGATGCATTTGTTAAAAATTTGAATTCAGTATTGAGTGACGGAACACTTCCGGTAGTGAACGGTATAATAAACAGCCTTGTGGTTTCATCACTCTGTGCAGCTATCTGCACTTATTTTTCAGCATTGACAGCATACGGTCTTTACGCGTATGATTTTAAGTTAAAGAAGGTTGCTTTTACGTTCATTATGGCAATACTCGTAATGCCTACTCAGGTAACAGCAATGGGATTCTTAAGATTGATAACCGGAATGGGAATGTATGATACACTTCTTCCGCTTATCATCCCTTCAATGGCTTCTCCGGCTGTATTCTACTTCATGCACAGCTACTTAAGGTCTTCGCTTCCTATGTCACTTGTAGAAGCGGCAAGAATTGATGGATCGGGTGAATTCCGTACATTCAATCATATCGTACTTCCTATAATGAAACCAGCCATTGCAGTTCAGGCAATATTTACTTTTGTAGGTTCATGGAATAATTACTTCGTACCTGCTCTCGTACTTCAGACGAAGAGTAAGATGACACTTCCGATTCTGATAGCAACCCTCAGAGGTTCGGATTATATGAACTTTGATATGGGAAAGGTATATATGCTTATAGCTATTGCTATTGTTCCGATAATCATTGTATACCTCATCCTTTCAAGATTCATTATTGAAGGAGTTACACTGGGAGGTGTAAAGGAATGAATAAGCTGCTTGTATTTGATGTGGGTGGAACTGAGATCAAGTATTCTTTAATTGATGACGAACTGAATATAACGGAGCCGGGGACTTTCCCGACTCCTGTAACGCCGGAAGAAAAGGCGGATGATAAGGAAGTTCTGGAGGCGGATTATGATGATTTCCTCTCCAGGATAGAAGAGATTTACCGTAAATATGAAAATGAGGCTGAAGGAATAGCAATGAGCCTGCCGGGATTTATAGATGTAAAAAATGGAAGACAGTGCGGCGGCGGTGCTATTCCATCTATAATAAACCGGGAGATAGCAAAAGATCTTTCGGAACGCTGCGGCTGCGGTGTTAAGATAGCCAATGATGCAAAATGCGCAGCAATGGCGGAAAAGACCAGAGGCAGTTTAAAGGGCTGCACAAATGCAGGTGTTTTTATCATAGGCACAGGCGTTGGCGGCGGTCTGATAATAGGAAATGAGATAATAAACGGAAATCATTTTACAGCGGGTGAGTTTAGTTTTGTCCGCGTAGATATTGATAATGAGTGGGAAGATAGAAACAATACAATGGGTGATGCATGTTCAACGACCGGTCTTCTGAATCTTTATAAAAAGAAGAAAGGTCTGCAGCATGATGAAAAGATAAACGGAAAAGAGTTTTTCGTTAATTATAAGGAAGGTGAGAAGGCTGCGATAGTAGCTCTTGACATTTTCTGCGAACGCGTAGCAAAATCGATTCTGAACATTACTTTCCTTCTTGATCTTGAACGTGTTGCTGTCGGTGGCGGTATCAGCCGGCAGGAGGTACTTATAGATGGAATAAGGGAAGCTGTTGCAAGACTCTGGAAGACTACGGGACTTGTAGCGGATTCGAGCATGAGACAGGTGGAAATAGTTGCCTGCGATTATCATAATGAAGCCAATCAGATTGGTGCGTATTGTTACTTTAAGGAGGGATAAAATTGAGATTTCCGGATAACTTTTTATGGGGCGGTGCAGTAGCTGCCAATCAGTGTGAAGGTGCTTATCTGACAGACGGAAAGGGACTTTGTGTTCCTGATATGCTGCTCGGCGGAAGCGTTGACAAACCGAGGACATTTCTTCCTAAAACCGATGAGAATGCATTTTATCCGAGTCACGAGGCTATAGATTTTTATCATCATTACAAAGAGGATATCACACTTTTTGCGGAAATGGGCTGGAAGGTATTCCGTCTTTCAATTAACTGGGGAAGGATTTTTCCTAATGGTGATGATGAGACAGCTAATGAGGCAGGCCTGCAGTTTTATGATAATGTCTTTGATGAGTGTAAAAAGCATGGGATAGAGCCGCTTGTGACTCTCTGCCATTATGAGATTCCGTGGGCGATCGTTGAAAAATACAACGGATTTTATTCAAGAGAGACTATTGATCTTTTCCTTAAATATGCAAAGACCGTATTTACGAGATATAAGGATAAGGTTAAATACTGGCTGACATTTAACGAGATAAATATCTGCTGCATGGATGCGGGCGGAATAGGAAATCTTTACGGACTTGGAGTGATAGACCCGGCAGATCTTGCTTCTGATAAGCCTATACTTCTTTCAGACCTTAAGTCGGACATTCAGAAGACTTTCACTGCCCTGCACCATGAGTTTGTTGCTTCTGCGCTTGCCGTAAAGCTTGCACATGAGATAAATCCTGACTTTATGGTCGGAAACATGATAGCGCATGAGACGGTATATCCGCTTACACCGAATCCGGCAGATATCATGGCAACTCTTGACAGAGATAATTATGCCAATAATTTCTGCGGTGACGTACAGGTGAGAGGAGAGTATCCGCAGTTTATCTTAAACTACTTTAAGGATAACGGTATCGATACTTCATTTATGAAGCCCGGTGATGCCGAGATACTTAAAGAGGGAACGGTTGATATGTACACCTTCTCATATTATCAGTCACACTGTATTACTATTAAGGAAGATGTCGAAGAGGCAAAGGGAAATATGTCAACCGGAGCAGCCAACCCTTACTTAAAGGCTACTGACTGGGGCTGGCAGATCGATGCAAAGGGACTTCTTTATACTTTGCAGATGCTTACAGACAGATATCCCGGACTTCCGCTTATGGTTGTTGAGAATGGTATGGGAGCCTTTGATAAGGTTGAAGAGGACGGTTCTATACATGATACTTACAGGATCGATTTCTTCCGTGAGCATATTAAAGCCATGAGAGAAGCTGTAAACCGCAAGATTCCTCTTATCGGATACACAACATGGGGACCTATTGACCTTGTATCCGCAGGAACAGGTGAGTATCGCAAGAGATACGGATTTATCTATGTTGACAGACATGATGATGGCAGCGGAGATTTCTCAAGAAAGAAAAAGGATTCGTTCTTCTGGTATCAGAAGGTTATAAGGACACATGGTGAAGATCTTGACTAAGTGACTAAAAAGCGCCTCGCGTAAGCGGGGCGCCTTTTTAGTAGTCATCTTCTTCGGGTGGTTCTGCATTGGCAAAGGTATTGTCGATCGCAGTAAGGATACGGTCGGCCTGAAAAGGCTTTACGATAAAGTCTTTTGCACCGTATTCGATAGCCTGTACGATCATCCAGCGCTGACCGATGGCAGAACATATTATACAAAGGGCTTCGGGGTCAAGTGTCATGATACGCCTGAGAGCCTCGATACCGTCAATTTCGGGCATAGTAACATCAAGGATGACAAGATCGGGCTTGAGCTCGGTAAAACGCTCAACTGCTTCAAGTCCGTTGGCAGCTTCACCGGCGATGTCATAACCTGCCGGAAGCAGAACCTTTTTTAATATTGTACGCATGAACGAAGAATCGTCCGCAATCAGTATCCTTTTAGCCATTAGAAACACCCCTCACAAATCCCGAACATATATATCAAGTCTACTCCATATTAACAGATTCGTCAAATTCAAAAGCCGAAAGATATATATAATATATATAAATTAAGTCTAAAATTAGAGAAATTTGTGAAAAAATGATGAAATTCACGATTGCACAATTAAAAAAACAATAAAAGATAGAACCAAAATGATTGTTTGTGGTACTATCTTATAGGTTTGTCCCCTAGAGGGCAGTAGTTAGAAAAGAGATTTTAGGAAAAGAGAGGAAAAAAGAGATGAGTAGAAAGAAATCTTTATCTTTGTTACTCGCAGCCGCTTTGATGATT
>CAJORC010000336.1 GCA_905236615.1 uncultured Lachnospiraceae bacterium | reverse complement strand
ATCCCGGCGGCAAAAATAACAAGGAAGAGTGAAATAAGTATCAGGATCACGGGGATGATATTGTATAATTCGGATTCGGTACCGGCACCAAGATTTGCAGTCATTAATTTGTGCATCCAGCTTCCGATAAGTATTCCGCCGGCACAGCATATCATTACTACCGAAAAATAGATTGCCTTCAGGTAAGTCTGATATTTGTTGTCTGCCTTTTTCTCTTTGTTATTTCCGGAAACAGGTTTGTAAGTGAGTGTCAGGGCCCAGACGAGAATGAGATAGTCAAAACTTGTTAAAAACGAAAAAGGGTAGTAGAGGTTTGCTACCGGACCTTCAAAAGAAGATGAAGTCCACATGCCGAATTCACAGAAAGAATAAAGAATTGCAGCTGTAGCGACATGAGGCGGCTGTTTCACACTGTCCCTGTTCTTGAAATACCAGCCTATGCTCTGAAATGCGAAGCATTCCACGACAGTAAGAACAAATACCTGATAGATTGTGTTTGAGATAGTTCCGAATGGAATATAGATCGATAACTGCCAAAGGTTCAAAGGAATGGGGATGAGCATAAGGAAGTGGAATGAGCGCAGTTCTTCACTGCTTTTCATCCTTAAGACCAATATAAGCAAAAAGATAAAAGCTATATTCCAGCCCAGATATGAGAAGAGGTTTGAAATACCGGGAGTCTTGCCCATGATAACAAGATAGGCTGTCCAATAATAAGAACTCATAAGACTGGTAACAAAGAAAACAGTTGCATAGAGCCAGCCTTTTTTCTTGCTGCTGATGTATTGGAAAAGGCACATAAGCAGAGCAACCAGATTGGTTATCAGCTGCAGAGTGTTTTCAACATATTCCAGAACCATTAATCATCCTCCAAAAGCAAAGCTAATCTTCATGAAGTTTATATTCTGTATCTTCCGAGATGATCTGTAGCATTATATCGGCAAAAACAGGGTCAAACTGGGTTCCTTTACCTTTTTCTATTTCCTGACGTACGGTTTCCTGTGGTAGAATGTCCCGGTAGCTCCTGTGACTGGTCATGGCATCATAAGCATCCGCAACAGCGATGATGCGGGCTTCTTCCAGAATGTCTGTTTTGGAAAGACCGTCCGGATAACCGGTACCGTCGTACCGTTCATGATGCCAGCGTGCACCTATGGAAAGCTTAGGCATTTCTTCTATATTTTTTAAGATCTTGTCTCCGAGGGAAGGATGCTTTTTTACAAGTTCAAATTCCTTATCGGTCAGACGGGAAGTTTTATTTATAACATTATCGGGAACGCCTATTTTGCCTACATCGTGAAGAAGTCCCATCATATATATCTCATCCTGATGTTTCTTGCTGTAGCCGTAGCGTCTTGCTATTTCCCGCGAATATTCGGCAACGCGCCCCGAATGACCATTTGTATAAGTGTCTTTTGCATCAATGGCTTCTGCAAGAGTCTGAACAACATGCATAGACAGGTTCTCGTTTTCAAGAGCCTTCATTTCGACTTCGGCTTCCAGATTCCGCTGGAGACGGACAAGTTCTATGGTATTCTGCACACGAATAACAAGCACTTCGGGCACAAAAGGTTTTTTTATGAAATCCATTGCACCGAGTTGAAGCCCCCGGGCCTCAGACTCTTCATTTTCGTCTGCGGTCAGGAAGATTACCGGGATACGCTCAGACTCCGTAGTCATAGAGTTCAGCTTTCTCAGAGTATCGAAACCGTCAAGACCGGGCATCTTTATATCAAGCAATATAAGATCGGGAGTATTGCCTTTAAGGTAATTGATAAGAGCTGTTCCTGATCTCAGGGCAGTAACGCGCATATTGTGCCTGCTCAGAATTTCTCCTGCCATTTTTAGGTTAATTACATCATCATCTACTACAACGACCCAGTCCATAAAAACCTCCCGGAAACGTCTCGATATTACAAGTTAACCCTTATTTTATCTTAGCATAAATAATGTATACTTTTTGTTCAAATGAGGAAACAAATAAAGAATAATTCCTGTATTCTGACGGAGTCGAAAAAAATTGTTGACTAATCGTACAAGCTGTGATAATTTATTAGAGTATGCCGCATGCCGTGGTAGAAGTCTGTGTTTTTACAGCACCAAAGGCAGCGAGTAATTTTTTCAGGAGGTGTCCTATGTACGCAATTATTGCAACAGGCGGAAAACAGTACAAGGTAGCGGAGGGCGATGTGATTTTCGTAGAAAAGCTCGATGCTGAGAAGGATAGTGCTGTTACGTTTGATCAGGTT
>CAJORC010000335.1 GCA_905236615.1 uncultured Lachnospiraceae bacterium | reverse complement strand
ATTGGCATATCTTACCGGCGATTCAGCCGTTTCCCCATCATCAATTCTGACAATTACATTCACAAGGGCAGCAGCCGAAGAAATGAAGCAGCGAAGTATGGATCTTATCGGAGCGTCAGCATCAGCTGTTAATTTCGGAACATTTCATAGTCTGTTTTTGTCAATTCTACGTCACACATACCGCTTCGGTCCTGAAAATATAATAAAGAGCCGGACGCAGTTTGAAATTTCCAAAGAAATAATCGAATCAGAAAAAATAGAAATACGCGATTCAGACAGATTCTATGCAGATCTGATTAATGAGGTCAGCAGATATAAGACTTTCAGGAAAGAAAATGAAGAATTCAATTCATCAGCTCTGGATAATGAGGATTTTTTCAGATACTACAAAAGATATTCAGAACGTTTAAACAGCCTTAAACTTATTGATTTTGATGATATGATCATCAGAACCAACTCATTATTTCATGAAAGGGAATCTGTAAGGAAAAACTGGGCTGAAAAATTTAAGTTTATAATGATCGATGAATTTCAGGATATCGATTCCATGCAGTACGAAACAATAAAAATGCTCACAGGAGAGGAAAAAAATATTTTTGTGGTAGGCGACGACGATCAGTCTATCTACGGTTTTCGCGGCGCAGAGCCTTCGATCATGAAAAGATTTCTTGATGATCATAAAAATGCAAAAATGATTAAATTATCGAAGAATTACAGGTCGGCTCCGGAGATTGTCAGGGCAGCATCGATAGTTATAAATGAGAATAAAGAGAGACTGGATAAAAACATAGTTGCCGCAAAGGATAAATCGAATCAGAAAGCAGTATCCGTAAAAGGGTTTAAAGATCACGCAGAAGAAGTTGAAGCTTTGAAAGAAGAAATCCTAAAATCCTCCGGTGATTACAGTGGAAAAGCTGTAATAGTAAGAACCAATGCCCTCAGTTCATATTTCGCATCTGAACTTACCCTTCGGGATATACCGGTTATATCCCGTGAAAAGATTACTGATATTTACAGCCATTTCATAGCAAAAGACATTTTCACATATCTGGAATTATCCCAAGGCAGCAAACACAGAAAAAATCTGTACAGGATCATGAACAGGCCGTCCCGCTATATCAGCAGAAACAGCATTCCTAATGAAAATTTTGATTTTGAATATATGAAAAAATTTCACAGGGAGGATCTTCGTACTTTTTCAGCTATTCATAAACTCGAAAACGATCTTAAGCTCTTAAAGAAAATGCGGCCGTATGTGGCGTTACACTATATCCTGCATGGTGTGGGTTATCTTGACTTTCTGAAAGATCATGCTTCTGAAAAAAGGATTGAGTATAAGACTCTTGAAGAAAAGGCCATGGAAATTGCAGAAATATCCAAGAAATATAAAACTTTTGATGAGTGGAAAAAAGCAGCAGAAGAGCAGAGCAGGAAAATTGAAGAAATGAACTCTGTCAGACAAAAAAATACGACTGATGACAGAAATGCAGTAACTGTAATGACAATGCATGCGTCTAAAGGTCTGGAATTTGATGAAGTATTTCTGCCGGATACAAATGAAAAGATAATTCCCTATAAAAAGGCAGAACTTCCTGCCGAGATAGAAGAGGAACGCAGACTCTTTTATGTAGCGATGACACGGGCCAAAGAGAAACTGCATATATGGTATATACGGGATAATTTTGGAAAAGAAATGCCCGAATCCCGTTTTATCGGAAAACTTAAAGAAAGCCTCCTGTGAATTGATATGATCCCCCTTAAGTAGACAGGTTAAATAACCAAAACTACTTAAGGGGGATCATATCAGTTCGCAGGATTATTTTTTATTTTTACTTTCTTTTACTTTTTATATTTATCGAGATCTTCTTCCGAGAACATCAGCGGGATAATATTTATCAGGAAATCTTCCTGATCTTTTTTGTAAAGATCTATTAATGCTGACGGATTGTCCTCGTTCAGCAGCAGCTTAATACATTCCTCAAGTTCATATTTGTGCTGGCACTGTATAAGGATAGGAGACAGTCCGTTTCTCAGGCATTCCCTGAAAAGGATGAGCCTGATTATCCTGCCGTTACTGCCTTTAAACGGATATATTTTTAAAAAACGTCCATGCAGACGTGCCATGGTTTCAATATCCTTAGGAGCGCCCTTATACCATTTCAGAAGTTCTGCCATTTCCTTTGCTGTTGCTTCTGGTGTGGCAGTTTTTATATTCATGAAGCGGTTTTGAAGCTTCTTATATTCCCCGACGGGATGATCGTTGATTATATAATCATT
>CAJORC010000334.1 GCA_905236615.1 uncultured Lachnospiraceae bacterium | reverse complement strand
TACGGCAATGGGGCAAATCCCAGTTTCCTGCTTTATGTATTCTTACGCTCAGCGCAGCAAGTGCGCAGAGCTGTGTGAACTGTAACAAATAAAGCAGCATCAGAGGAGAACAGCATTATGTTTAATTTTATAAGGAATAATCAATTAAATATCATGCTTTTGCTGTGTGGGGCTTGCGGTATAATTGCACTTCTTTTGTTTATGACTAGATTCCTTTCGGAGAGCAGAAAAAAATCTCTGATTCTTATGGAATTCGTTGCTTTTTTTCTGTTGTGGTTTGACAGACTGGCGTATATTTATGCCGGAAGACCAGGGATTACCGGATATATCATGGTAAGGGCTAGTAATTTTTTTGTTTTCTTTCTGACCTCCGGAGTCGTATTCGGATTCAATATATATCTGATGGACTGGCTTATGCATGAGGGAGGAATGAAAAAAACGCCGTTAAGACTTAAACTTGTACAGTTGTTGTCCATGATTGGCATGATGCTTGCGGTTGTATCTGCTTTTACCGGGTTCTACTATTATTTCGATAACAATAATACCTATCACAGGGGACAATTCTTTTTAATAGCATATATCATCCCTGTTATTTGTCCGCTGATACAATATTCGGTCATAAAGCAATTCAAAAAAATCTTTAGCAAACTAATATATATTTCGATGGTTTTATATATCTTTGTTCCGATAGCCTGTGGGATTATCCAGATATTTACATATGGTATATCTATAGTGAATATGGCTATGGTACTTGTGTCACTTTTTTTATATTTATTTACATATTTGGATATCAATAATACTGTGGAGCATGCGCATGAAATTGAGATCCGCAATATGCAGGGAGAGAATTCAAGAATGCAGAAGCTTTTTGGTCAGATTGCGACGGCTTTTGTATCCGCTGTTGAAAGAAAGGATGAATACTTAAGAGGAAAATCTGTAAGGGTTGCAGAATATGCAAAAAGGATCGCAGAGATGTGCGGAAAGTCGCCTGAAGAAGCAGAGAAAGTGTATTATACCGCACTGCTTCATGATGTTGGACTAATAGGTATCCCTGACAGCGTTATCGAAAACGAAATAAATCCGTCTAAAAGTGATGTTGAGATGATGAGGCAGAAACCGGTAATAGGAAACGAGATACTGTCAAGTATTACAGAGTATCCATATCTCTGTGAAGGAGCTCATTACAGTCACGAGAGATATAACGGAACAGGCTATCCTGAAGGCCTGAAAGGTGAAAGTATTCCTGAAATTGCAAGGATCATAGGCGTTGCGGATGCTTATGTGACGATGACTTCAAAGAAAAGATATCGCGATGCACGACCGGATTTTGTTGCAAGGGAAACCTTGATAAAGGGTAGCGGCACTGAGTTTGATCCTAATTTTGCAGAAATCATGATAAAAATAATCGACACCGACGATAGCAGTAAGATGCAAAAAGAGATGGAGAAAGTTGAAAAATCTTTATCATGTGGAGAATACAGGGAGCAGATAACAATTGGTATTCCTGTGACTGAAAATATTACAAGCATAAAATTTGAAGCCTATCCTTCTGTAAAGGGAGATTATGAATTCAGTGCGCCATCGGTTATATTATTCGATTCTTATAACAGACGTGTCCATAAGGACGCAAGGCTGATAGAAATATATAATTATCTGGAATATGGGGAAGTCTGGTTTGACGGGCACAATATCAGTACGGCAGCGAGAAAAATCGAAGTTAAAAAAATCGAAAAGGAAGATGAAAGCCCAGCCGCTGATGTTAACTGTAATTATGAGATAGGGGTGGGGCGCTATGAGGATCATCTTAAAGTTAAAATGAAAAGTCCCCTTTATGAAACGGAACTGGTTGCAGCACTTCCAGGACGTTCTAAATCGGCATATCTTGCAATCACAGGAGAACATTGTGAGATAAAAAATATCCGGATAGAGCAGACTCCTGAGAAAATCGGACCGGATGATATTGAGAGAATCGTTGGTGAAATAAGCTATATCGACCATATGGAGTCGGATATTAAAAACATACAGATTGACAGAACGAGATCAGCCTCAACAGAAGGTGTTGAATTAAAGAAAAAATTAAGAATTGTTTTTCATACCATGAGCCTTCCTGGTGCTAATCTTGTATGGCATTGTCCTTATTTTGTACTCTTTAGCGCTGAAGATGGGAAAGTAAACGGTAAGAATTATAAAGAATTTGCACTGATAAAATTATATGGAGAGAATGAGGGAAGTGAAGAGTTCGCACATAACAGCATATGGGTTAAGAAAACAGAAGATTTTCCAGGCTGGGAAAAGTGGAAAGAATTTAATAAGAAAGGTATGGAATGTGAGGCTTTTTTTGAGAGAAAGGGGGACCGGGTTATATTAAGAACGAAGAATTTAGGAATTGATTTTGAGAATACGACTAATATAAAAGAAAAAACGGATAAAATCTTTTTGGCACTAACGGGAGATCAGGTTGCACTTACAGATATACGTGTGAATTACAATATATAGTAGTATCTTTTAGTTGGAAAGGATAAATTAACAAATATGGCAATTGCAGATAATGTAAGCGGAAAAGAACTTGATTACAAGCCTTTATCAGATGTTTCTGAGGCAAGCAGACTGCCGAAGTAGCCAATGAAAAGAGATTAACAAGCAAAACAAAGGAGGAAACGACAATGAAGATCACAACTTTTAATCCACAGATCATAACTAACGATATGGAACCGATTGTACGGTTGTTTGAGGAACTCGGATTTGATAAAAGCCATAATCCGAAGGGAATTGGAGAACTTAATGTGGAAGGTATCCGTATGAAGGATCAAAACGGATTTCATTTGGATATTTCGCATCCGGAGACTGCCCTGCCGCAGGATGTAACAGCCATTCGTATGAACGTGGATGATTTTGATGAGGCATTTCAGCTGCTTCAG
>CAJORC010000333.1 GCA_905236615.1 uncultured Lachnospiraceae bacterium | reverse complement strand
TTTCTGAAATCTCTTTTCGTTTCCTTTTTCAAGAAAACTCTTTAGGATTTTCAGGGTTGCATTGCTGTTAGTTTTTCAAGGTTCGTGTCTGTCGCCTTGTCGCGACGACAAGTGATATAATACTACTAATAATTTGCTATGTCAACAGTTTTTTTTCATTTTATTATTTTTTTATATTCTTTTTTGTAAAAAGCCCTTAGAACCACTAAACAACAAGCCTTAGGAAAATATTATTATCGTATATAAAAGATAATATTGTATTTCTTTCCACAATCTGATAAAACTGTCGCCCAATCTCATCTCCGGTGAAGACATTCATAAAAAGAAAGAAAAGGGATATTATGATAAAGCCTTCCGCGAATCCGGTCAAGGCTCCCATCAAACGGTTTATCCCATGCAGAACAGGTATTTTATCTATTACATCAAAAACAGATGTGATCGCCTTAAGCAGGATTTTAATTATAAGAAAAATTATGATCAGCGACAGTACATTGATTATCAGCTTTGTGAGAAAGCCAACAATATAATCTTCAAACACCGATACCAGCAGCATATCATAACCGTCTGAAGTATTATTCAGAAGCATGAACTCTTTAACCAGCGCCGGAAGGGAAAATGAATTTATCGCTTCTGTCTGAGCCGCAGTTCCCACCGCCGATGAAAGCGAAGTTCCTATTGCCGTATAAAGTTTTGTACTGATAATGCTGTAAAGTTCTGTGTGTTCGGTCAGGAACTGTGTTACAGTCGGAGTAAGATATGAAACAAGAAACAGGGCTATTATTGAGGATGCAAGTGAAAAAACAACCCTCAAAAAGCCCTGTTTAGCTCCGTTTATCACAAAGTAACACATAACTATCACTATAGCAGCAAGAATATATTCAGCCGTCATCTGTCACTCCTGTATTAAACTAATCAAGTCTTATCGTTTCCGTTATATCCCTGTTGATGATGATATATTTCGCAAAGGATTTTCCCGGAACCATCATAAGTACTGTTTCATCAAATCCGCCATTATATTTCACATAGCCTCTTTTGTTCATTATCAGACATTCTGATTCATTATAAATAAGTATCTGGCGTTTCGTTATCTGAATATCAGAGTAGGCAAGCTCAAACTGTTTTGACATTTTCAGCACGCCCTTCTCATTGTAAAGATCAAGGCGATAGGAATCCGAACCCTTTGAATTTCTAAATAACAGGGCATACTCATTATCACCATAAAAAACAGACTGGATATCTTCATCTATGGCATTTTCTGAAACAAGCTGCGGTTTCTGCGCACCCGAATAGGACACTACCCGGTTATTTCCTATTGCAACAACAGAGCTGTCATTCAGGAACTTTATCCTCGGAAATACAGAATCAGAATAATCATAACCGCTTACATAATGATCTACTTCGTTTTCACCTACATTTCCGAAATTGTAAAATGCTACCGAAGATTTAAGCTCACCGGCTTCCATCCGCACATACGAAACCCCCAGCAATGTGCCTGAAGGTGACAGACTTACATCCAAAGGATATCCGGTCTGTACCATTGTACATTTCAGGCCTGCAAGCTGGTTTCCCTCTTTGTCATAAACATTTATTTTGGTAGCTGTCTTGTCACTCAGGACAGCGGCAACCACCCCCTGCGCCGCAACACATATATCCATCACGGGCAGTCTCGTATCGATCGTTGTGGCATTTCCGCTGCTGTCCACTACAGTAACGTTTGTCGAACCTTCATCGCTTATTGCCACAAAATCCTCACAGGTAGCCACCTTCGGGTTCTGCATCTCGTAGGTTATGTTCCACAGACTGTTTTTTAATCCGTCAAAAGCCTCCGCACCGTCCTGACTGTATTTCAGGATATGACCGTTAAACTGCATGTATTTTGCAGTTTCTGCATCCGACCGCACTGCTCTGGCTGTAACCGTGTAACCGGTATATACTTTGCGGTCAAGGTAATTATAAACAGCGACCGCCGCAACCAGAACCGCTATGCTGATCAGACTCCACTTAACAATCCTCAATATGCGGTGCTTTGTAACCTTTGCTTCAAAATTAGTATTATTTTCGTCAGGGTTTACCGAGCCCTTGATCATTCTAAAATTATTCATCCGGCATTATCAGATAACTGTAAATTTGTAAATTGTCGTATAATCGTATTTCTTTCCTGCAGCAAAAATCGGAGAGGCAAATTTTTCCTGATTTACACTATCCGGGAAAAACTGTGTTTCAAGACATAAACCGCTGCGCTTATTATAAACAGCACCGTCTTTTCCCTTTAATCCGTTACGGATATAATTTCCGATGTAAAGCTGGATTCCGGGAAGTGAAGAATATACTTCCATCCTGCGTCCGCTCCTGCGTTCTTCAACAACAGCAGCAAGTCCTCCGGGCGCATCGAGCGCAAAATTGTGATCATAACCGCCTGTAATATTAAGCTGTTCATTATCGGCGTCAGTTTCATCACCTATACGTCTGAATTCCCTGAAATCGAACGGAGTGCCTTCAACCTTAGCGTTGCTTCCCGTAGGGATTGAGCCCTCTCCGACCGTAGTATATTTTGAAGCAAAAATCTTTACATAGTGATCAAGCACATCACCTTTTGAATGACCTGCAAGATTAAAATAAGAATGATTTGTGCAGTTTATAACTGTCTTCTTATCGGATATTCCTTCATAATGAATAGAAAGCTCATTATCATCAGATAATGCGAAAGTCACTTTCATATCAAGATTTCCCGGAAATCCGTTCTCTCCGTCAGGGCTAGTGTAACTCATTGTCACGCTGTTTCTTCCCTCATCCGGAGCACCAACCCAGAGTTTCTTGTGGAAGCCGTTCTCCAGATCGGTATGGAGATTGTTCTTTCCCTCATTAACCGGAA
This sequence comes from uncultured Lachnospiraceae bacterium, assembly GCA_905236615.1. GTDB lineage: Bacteria > Bacillota > Clostridia > Lachnospirales > Lachnospiraceae > NK4A144. The sequence continues at coordinate 5,574 of CAJORC010000333.1, read as the reverse complement.
GCTTTATGATCTCATCATCTATTTTGAAAGATGCACCCGCTATTCTGTTGGCATTTCTGCCTATTGTTGCACCAAAGTTTTCATCATTCGTAAAATAAGGCTCAATGGTATCATACCCCAGCGCAACATCTTCAAAATTACCATCTTTATCCGGAACGATTATTGAAGTGATTATCGCACCATATTCCAAAAGTTTAACTTTGACACCGTTTTTGTTCTCCAATGTGTAGAGAAATACGTCTCTTCCGTCTTTTGTTTCCCCAAATTTTGACTTTTCGATCTTCATACTTTCTCCTTTTCAAAACATAGTTTTATTTCTGCCAAAATGACGTCGGATGTCCGTTTTTGCAACGCCGTTGCTCAAATCTTACGATTTGGCATCCGGCGGCAAAAAAGGCTCCTTTTTTTATTTTTATTATTTATAATTGTACCCGCCCCTCAAGTGCCCGGAGCAGCGTAACTTCATCGATATTTTCCAAATCTCCGCCTACCGGGACACCGCTTGCTATGCGCGTGCATTTTATTCCCGCAGGCTTTATGAGTTTGCTTATATACATCGCGGTTGTTTCCCCCTCAAGACTCGAATTTGTGGCAATTATCACTTCTTTTACATTGCCTTCAAGCCTCTGCATAAGTTCCTTAAGCCGGATATCACCGGGTCCGATTCCAAGCATGGGAGAAATCGCGCCGTGAAGAACATGATAGACTCCTTCGTATTTTCCGGTTCGCTCGTAAGCCGCCAGATCCCTTGTAGTCTCCACAACCATTATGACCTCGTGGTCACGCTTGGGACTTGCGCATATCGGGCAAAGTTCACTGTCTGTCAGTGTATAACATTCTTTGCAGTAATGAATACTCTGTTTGGCATCCATCATTGCCTCAGACAGACGCTTTACATGCTCTTCAGGTTCATTTATAAGATAGAATGCGAGTCTTGCCGCAGATTTTGCACCAATCCCCGGCAATGCAGCAAGCTCTTCTATCAGTTTGTTAATTTTGCTGGAATAAAGTTCCATATTAAATAAGACCGCCTAATCCCCCAGTGAATTTACCCATAGCAGCATTTGATGCCTCCTCGGCATTCTTCATAGCTTCATTAACTGCAGCTACCACAAGATCTTCAAGTGTTTCCACATCTTCGGGATCAACTGCCTCCGGGCTGATCTTTATGCTCTTAAGTTCCTTTTTTCCGCTGACGGTAACCTGAACCGCACCGCCGCCTGCAGAAGCAGTGAACTCTTTTGATTCAAGTTCTTTTACACCCTCTTCCATCTGACGCTGCATCCTCTGCGCCTGCTTCATAAGGTTGTTCATTCCTCCCGGCATCATTCCTCCGGGATATCCGCCTCTTTTTGCCATTACTGATTCCTCCTATTGCTAACTCGATTTATTCTGTTTCTATTCCTTCAAAGTTGATTATTCCGCTTAGATCCGGAAAGCTTTCATCAAAGCTGCTTCCTTCTTCCTGATTAATCATCTTGAATTTTACATCTTTTCCTATCACCGTGTCTATCGCATTTTTCAAATCGGCAAAATGTGCCTCATCTTTGAAAAACTCATATTGAAAAGCATCTTCAAATACTATATGCAATTCATCATTTCTGACTGTGGGATGCGCAAATTTTACCTCCGACCTGCCGAGAGGAGTCATCTTTGCAAGGATCTTTCCCCAGTTTCCGGCAACGTTTTTTACATCTTCCGGCAGTGCCGCAGGAAGCGGAACTTTCTCTTTCGGCTTCTTTGCAGCTCTTTCAGCGTTCTGCGGGCTTTCCGATACCGATATCGTTACACCTTCAGAAACCTTTTTCTCCAGACTGCTTATCCGCTGTCTGAGTGAAGAGATATCAGTCTCCATCTCAGGTTTCATAAGTTTGATCACAGCGATCTCAGTCAGAACTCTCTTCTGATTTGAATATCTGATATTACCCGAAAGCTCGGAAAATATCCTGATAAAGCGCATCAACGTGTCACCGTCAACAAGCTTTGACTCTTCTCTCAACCGTTCCAGCGTATCCCCCGAAACATTTATTACATCTTCCATATTCTCGTCAGTCGTGCTCACAAGAAGAAGATTTCTGAGATACCATGTGAAATCCGACACAAATGCCGTAAGCTCCCTTCCCTGCATGATAACTTCTTCAAGGGTTCCGATAGCATCAGTCACCTTCCCATCCAGTATCTCTTCAAGGAATTTGCCGTAAACGGAACTGTCTACAGCCCCCAGAACTTCAAGGGCACGGTCATAAGTAAGCTCCTGTCCGAAATAAAAGGCCGCACACTGGTCCAGAAGACTCAGTGCGTCTCGCATGGAACCGTCAGCACATTTGGCGATAAATTTCAATGCTCTGTCATCGACTTTCATCGACTCCGCATCCGCAAGTTCCCGCATCCTGTCAACCATCGTTTCGATGGTCATTCTGTGGAAGTCGTAACGCTGACATCTCGACAGTATGGTTATCGGTATTTTGTTTACTTCTGTGGTTGCAAGAATGAAAATAACATAAGCCGGCGGTTCCTCAAGTGTTTTCAGCAGAGCATTAAAAGCTCCGCTCGAAAGCATGTGAACCTCGTCAATTATGTAAACCTTAAATCTTGCATCCGTAGGCGGATATGCCACCTCATCACGGATTTCTCTTATATTATCTACACCATTGTTAGATGCGGCATCTATTTCGATGACATTCATCGAGGTACCGGATGCGATTGCCTTACAGGACGGACATTCGCCGCAAGGGCTTCCGTCCTCTTTCCGGTTCTCGCAATTGACTGCTTTTGCGAAGAGTTTCGCCACAGTCGTTTTTCCGGTACCTCTGGTTCCACAGAAAAGATAGGCATGGCCTATTCTTTCCGAGCCGATCTGATTTTTTAATGTAGTTACGATAGCGTCCTGACCCTTTACATCTTCAAAGCGGTCAGGACGAAATTTTCTGTATAATGCCTGATATGCCATTATTCTAAGTTAGTCTCCAAAACTTATTCCGAGCATTTTTGCTTCTTTTATGATCGATGCATCGGGATCGAGCTTTTTAAGCTTGCCGGCAACCTGATCGAGCGGCACCTTAACTATCTCACGGTTCCTGTATCCGACCATGAATCCATACTCTCCCTTAAGGATGAGCTTACCTGCTTCTGCACCGAGTCTTGATGCGAATATTCTGTCATAAGGGCAGGGACTTCCGCCTCGCTGCATGTGTCCGGGAATCGTTACTCTTACTTCCTGTCCCGTTACTTTCTGGATCTCAGCTGCTATAGCATAAGATACTGTTGAATACGGGCTCTTTTCGAGCATCTTCTTGTATTCTTTCTTGGAAAGCTTTGCGTTTTCCTTGCTGATCGCGCCTTCCGCAACAGCGATTATCGTGAATTTGGAGCCTCTCTTTTTTCTTTCCTCGATCGCCTTGATGATCTTCTTCATATCATAAGGGATCTCAGGAATAAGGATTATATCAGCTCCGCTGGCTATTCCTGCGTTAAGTGTCAGATAGCCCACCTTATGGCCCATTACTTCTACGATAAATACTCTGCTGTGCGAGTCTGCTGTCGTATGGATATTATCGATAACGTTTGTGGCAATGTCCACCGCACTCTGGAAACCAAATGTCATGTCAGTACCCCAGAGGTCATTGTCGATAGTCTTGGGAAGTGTAACTACGTTAAGTCCTTCTTCCCTTAAAAGATTTGCTGTCTTATGGGTTCCGTTTCCGCCAAGGATAAGAAGACAGTCAAGATTAAGCTTATAATAGCTGTGCTTCATTGCCTCAACTTTATCTGTTCCTTTTTCATCGGGTTCACGGATTGTCTTAAACGGGGTTCTTGAAGATCCGAGGATTGTTCCACCCCTTGTAAGTATTCCGGAAAAGTCAGAGACATCAAGCATCCGATAATTTCCATATATCAGACCCTGATAGCCATTTAAGAAACCATAGATCTCAATCTGCTCACCGCTGAAGACAAGTGACTTTACAACGCCTCTCATTGCCGCATTTAATGCCTGACAATCTCCACCACTGGTAAGAATTCCGATACGTTTCATGGGTGATACCTCCTCATATTTTATACAAACACACCCGTTTGTTTTCCATGGTTATTATAACTTATTTCCAAGGGAACGTAAAGTTGCGGCTCAGTCTGTTTTTCTTTTAAGCCAGTTTACATAACCTTCGATATAATTCTCCGATCTGAAAGAATGATCCACCCCTTCAAGCGGGTATGCTTCAATGTCGATACCGGCATCTTCCGCTTTATTCACATAGTCTTCCGTGCCTGTATAATCCACAAGTCTGTCACCTGTCCCGTAGCATACAAACTGAGCTGCTTCAGGCGACCGGAAGTTTCTCGAGAAATCCACTTTTCTCATGAGCTTTTCCCGTTCTCCCTCATTCCTTACACTGTCTGCCGGAAAGAGCGCAAAAAGCATCGATCTGTTATAGTCAAATTTTGTAACCGGATAAATGAAAGCTGCTGAAGCCACTTTATCACTGACCATGTCAACTTCATCTCTCAGGTATTCTTTGGGAAGAGACCGCCTCCAGATTTTCAGATTCAGGAAAACGCCTTCAAGATTTGCTCCTGCCGAACAGCCTATAAGACTTATTTTATCCGGATCTATACCATAATCTTCCGAATAATATCTCAGATGCCTTACGGCTCTCTGGAGATCAAGCACAGGATAGGGGTATTCGTAAGGATTTGTCCGGTAGTGAAGCACAAAAGCACTGATGCCGCACTTATTCAACGCAAGCGCTATATCTTTTGACTCAAAATCAGAACCGTCCATGGTTTTGTAAGCATAAGCCCCGCCGGACAAGATGATCACCGCAGGAGATCCTGTGATTTTATTTAAACTGACCGCTTCATCCGTGCTGACTGCCTTATCTGTACTGACTGCTTTATCAGCACTGACTGCCTTATCCGTACTGACTGCTTTATCAGCACTGACTGTTTTATCCTTACTGAATATTCTGTGTTTATGGTTTTTTTCCCAATATTCGACTTTTGCGGGAACTTTAGATAAAGATACGCTTCTTCCGTCTGCGGGATAGGGTATCAGATATGGATTATCATCAAATTTTTCCGATTCATAACCCGGCTGTATCTCGGAAAAATAAGTCATCGTGTCAATTATCCTCTCGGCTTCGATAATGTCTTCTCCGACTATGGCCTCTGAAAATTCTGCTGCGATAGTTCCGGAGTTTGATCCCATATCGATATTCATGTGTGAAAGCTTATTTTCAGAACAGTTTCCCGGAACATCCTCTCCCCAGATATCGATATGTTTCTCATAATCAGATGCCTTTTTCGCCTTCTTAACAGCGGTTATTTCCATGCCGCTGACATAAAAGACATCAATAAATACAAGACAGAGCAAAAGGACTGCCGTCAACCTCAGTTTCATACTCGCACTAACTTCCTCTTCATCGTATTTTATCAATATTTTTCATTGACTAATTATATCATTCGGAGATATAATAGCAAAGTAACATTTTCAGGAGTTGTACCCAAGAGGCTGAAGGGTCCGGTTTCGAAAACCGGTAGGTCACGCAAGTGGCGCGGGGGTTCAAATCCCTCCAACTC
>CAJORC010000332.1 GCA_905236615.1 uncultured Lachnospiraceae bacterium | reverse complement strand
CTTCTCATCAATCGGAAATCCGTCTCTTTCAAGAATTCCCTCAAGGTCACCAAATTTGTCAACAAGACCTGAACCACCAAGAATAACCTGAAGTTCAAGATCAGGATGTGCCTGAATTGCCTGCATCGCAGACTTGATTGAACTGTAATTAGCACGTCCGCCTATAAATACACATATTTTTCTCACCAGTTTATATCCTCGCTTTTAATAATATCATCAAAATGCAGATCACGTTTTGCAGTCTTTCCAACAATATCCTTATAATACTTTGTTTCAAGACCAATACCGGGTTTCTTGTATCCAAGCATTGAAAGTTCTATCGGAGTACCTGCCGGGATATCCTGAATTGCAACTATACTCTTCTGGAATATCACTTTCATATCCTCATAAGCCGATACGTCAGCTTTATTCACCGGATTCTTGAGTGCTTTCTCTATACTCTTAATTGAACTGCAGAGCTGCGTCATCTCATCGGGATCCATTGACATTTTAGCATCCGGTCCATACATCTTTTTGCTCAGCGTAAAGTGCTTTTCAATAATGTGTGCACCTTTCATGAAAGCACCTATCGATGCCCACTCCCCTGAAGTATGGTCGGAAAATCCTATCGGAACACCCGGAAACTTTTCTCTGTACTCGTCTATAACATTGAATCCCACATGTTCAGGGTCACACGGATATTCACTTGTACACTGCATAAGTGCGACATTACAGTTTTTCTTCAGGAATATCTCCATGCACTGGTCTATCTCTTCTTCAGAACTCATTCCGCTGGAAACAATCACCGGCTGTCCGCTGTCAGCAAGATATTCCAGATAAGGAATATTCGTTATTTCTCCTGACGGAACTTTTATAGCATCAATTCCCAGTTCCACAAGAAACTTTATCGCCTCTATAGAAAAAGGAGAAGAAATAAATTCAACTTTATTATCCCTTGCACATTCTTTCAAGTCCTGCCACTGCTCCATCGTAAAAGCAGTCCTTTTGAAATACTCATATCTCGGCTCCGCTTTAAAATACGGCGGCTGAGGGGCATTGTGTATGGTCTCCGCTTCAGAGATATGAGTCTGCAGTTTTACCGCATCAACACCGCATTCAGCAGCAGCCTTTATCATGGCTTCCGCCTGTCCGAGACTTCCGTCGTGAGTCATACCCAATTCGGCTATAATCTTTCTCTTATTAAAATCCATAGTTTCCTCCGACTCATTTCATTAAATATGCATCCGAATAATAAGCCCGGTAAAGAAGACTGTATTCATCTATACCCTTAACATATTTTTTTAAGTAATTCAAATATTCCTCAGGGTCTTTTCCCGCAGGAACATAGACAACAAGTTCATCGGCCTCAGTAATATGCCTGTCAAGCGTTTCAGGAGCGTCTTTGTCATTCAGTTTCATTTTGTAAAGGCCGGCATATTTCTCCAATTCAAAATAGTTTTCTTCTAAGGTCATACCGCTCCATGTAATGCAGTAATCAGCTGAATATTCTCCTGCAATTCTCTGCATTTCCAGCTTATTATAATCCATCAGCCCCGACCGTACTCTGGCCAGCAGAGGAAAAACAAGCAGCAATGTAAAGACTGCAACTGCAAAATTTTCATTTTTGAAGATCATATCAAGCAGTGGTGTCACTAAATATATAATAAGCAGCACCAGAAGCGGATATGCCGGTGTCAGATATCTTGCCGAAACATAAGGTGTTGTCAGTGAAACCAGCAAAATATAACCGGCTGCCGTTGACAGTGTAAATATGATTTTTTCCGACAGCCTGTATTCGGGTCTTTTCTTTTCATAGAAATAAAAATAGAGCAATAGAAAGACTATACCCAATACAAAGTATTTCAGATATCCGTTAAAGAAATCCAGATTAAACTCCACGAACATAGCCTTTGCTCTTCCAATAAGAACTCCGGCTGTTCCGGCTCCCTTAGATGACTCGCTCATAGGATCACTTGAACTGATCTGCCAGATCATCGACGGAAAAAGGGCTATAGAAGCCGCTGCCGCGAGAGCATAAACGCATAAATGACTCAGGAATGACCGTATATCTTTCCTCATCAAAAGCCTGATACTGTAAAAAGCTGCAGCAAAGAATGCAAAGATCAGGAAATAATAATGTGTCATCGTACCGGCAACAACATTGATCAGAAGTAAAATCCCTGCGCCGGCAGCATTTTTCTTTTCTTTCCATACCTCTTTATTATCAATAAGTCTCAGATACTGATAAAAAAGTGCCGTTGTAAAAACCGTGAACAACGGATACATACGTAGAAATGTTATTTTATCAATAAATGCTGCCGAAAAAGCAAAAGCAGTCACCGACGCAATAACCTGTTTCTTTTTCTCCATTACTCTCGCCGCAGCTGAGTAAAGAAGAATGATCACAAACACTCCGGATACAATATTTATCCCAAGTGCGATCCACTTGGAATATACTCCGGGCATAAGCGAGGATATCGTATGCAGAATGAAAAGATATAACGGCGGATGCGGATCGTCCGAAGTGTTCTCAGCCACCTTCGAATAATCAAAACGATGTTCTGCATCTGCCGTCAGAGCATTTCTTACAAACTCCTTACCATCAGTCAAACTATATCTTTCGAATTTAGGTCTGAGCCCGCCCTGCGAATTCGCTGCAGTGTAGGATAAAACCTCATCTTCGTAAAGATATGCCTTGTAATGACCGAATACAAATGAAACCGTCAGAAAAGCGACCAGTATCAGCAGAAGACCTATAGGGATTTTTTTTCGGATCTTATCCATTTAATTTATAATCTCCAGTACAGGTATCCTGCATCTTTAAACTTATTCTTGTCGAGTATGCCTTTTACATCAGTTAAGACTTTGCGGTTTCCGCTGATCTCATCATACATTTTATCGAAATCGGAAACGTCGAATTTCTTAAACTCATCATGAGCAACCGCAAGCACGATCGCGTCACAATTCTTAACTTCCGAAATATCAGTAAATTCAATTCCGTAAAGCATCTTTGCCTCGGCTGCATCAGCTTCAGGATCAGCAACAATGGGATTTATGCCATACTCACGGAGCTCGTTTACTATATCGATAACCTTGCTGTTTCTCGTATCGGGACAGTTTTCCTTAAATGTAAAGCCTAAAACAGCAACTCTTGCATTCCTTACCGGAATCTCAGCTTTGATAAGATTCTTAACAAGACACTCTGCCACATATTTTCCCATATCATCATTTATACGGCGTCCGGATAAAATTATCTGACTGTGATAGCCTAACTGTTCAGCCTTATATGTAAGATAATAAGGATCGAT
>CAJORC010000331.1 GCA_905236615.1 uncultured Lachnospiraceae bacterium | reverse complement strand
AATTTTTAACATCATACATTTCATAAACTGCAAAATACCTTCTGTAATAGATATTTATAACAGATGAGCCATCGGATGCCACGGTTATTGCTCCGTCAGAACCGTCTGTGCCATCCCCCTCAGCACCGCTATAGTAGAAATATCTGTAATCACCATAGTCAGTCAGACTGTTGGTCATTGAAATATATGTATAAAGATCATCTACAGATTTTACAGAACCCGTATTTGCCTCAAACGTAAGACTCTTGGCAAAATCATAATTAACAGATTCCACAGCATAGCTGTTTCCGTTCTTAACTACCTTATCCCCAATACTTTCTTTCCAGATAATTACTGTATACTTCGTATCTGAAACTGCCCAATGTGCATAAAGAGTAATATCCTCACTCAGTATTATCTTTCCATTCTCAGTTCGGATTCCGTCTTCATCTATGCCGTTTACTATCCCGAGACCGGCATCCGCTACCATCGTTCCGTCCTCTTCAGCCGTATACCAGCCTAAGAATTCATAGCCTTTTCTAACCGGAACTGCAAGATCCGAATAAGTCGCATAATCACTGCTGTAGTAATATTTCGCCGGAATATAGGTTGCTCCGGAGCCTACGGGACCTGACTGAAATGAAAGCCAGTTCACCGAGTCAAATACCGGATAAAGATCAGTATTTTCTTCTATGATGATTTCATCATCTTCTATGATTTCATCAAGATTGCCCTCCGCTCCGTTATTTGTAAAGGACCATCCCTTAAAGAGCTTTGTTGTCACCGATTCATCGCCTGAATCATTATAGGTTGCATATACATCGCTGATTTTTATCGTGCCTTTTCCCTCAGCATCAACCGCTGCCCTTCTGATCTCAATTACCGGCCATGATGAAGATGCACCGTTAAACTGCTCATGAAAGATTGCGTAAACATAATTTTCAAATACAGCTCTCAGAATAACTGTTTCCGTAACCGTAACTTCGGGAATATCATTAAAGTCAAGTGCTTCCTCCGAGTAGCTGTCATTTTCGGCATCATATATATACCAGCCCGCAAAGGTTCTCGTCTGATATGACGGAAGCTGCGGAACTATAAGTACATCGCCCTCCTTGATGACCTGTCTGCAGACCATCTCACCATTTTCCATTTCAAAATAGTAGGGCTGATATTCATTATCCGACAAAGTATAGAACTCATAAGTTCTGAGTGCCGGACTATCGTCAATTATTGCATATACCGAGAAGCTTTCCGCTTCAAAGCTTATGCCCTTGTCCGAGCCCTCCGACATTCTCTCTTCAGTTATCTTTTCAAATTCATCCTGTGTCGCATATTCGCTCTCCGCGTGGTAAACCGAAAGCTCGCCGTTATTGCCAATCGCTTCACTGATGGCATCATTCCTTATCTCTACCTTTATGTTGTCGCATTCATCCGTATCAGCAGGCTGAAATACAATTTCCTCTTCATTTTCATTAATGTAGAAAATGCTTATATCGTAGGCGGCTATAACTCTTTTCTCATCTATTGCAACCTCCACCGGATATGCTTTCGCATAAGCGTTTTCGGGCATAACACCTTTCAATACTATCCTGGTATTTTTCTCACCGGCGTACTCATCCATATCCTCCGTAAGAGGCTCATAGTCCGAGTCTTTGCAAAGCTCAGCTTCTATTGTTTTTTTCGTAAAGCCAAAGGTGTTTTCAGACCTTGTTTCCTCGTCATCATCTGAAGCTTCGTTCTTCTTCTCTTTTTCTTCTTTCTCCTTGCTTTCTTCTCCTGATTCGTCTTCCTCTTCAGTATCATCTTCTCCGTCTGCTTCGTCTTTTGTATTTTCAGACTGACTTTTATCCTCGGAAACAGGAGTATCATTTTCTTCAAATGCAAATACCGGATAATTGATGTTAGAGCTAAGCGAGATAATCATGGCAATTGCAAGAATTATGGCTATATATCTTTTTACTCTGATTTTCATATATACCATCCTTTCAACTGTCGTGGTTAGTTTGTACTTATCTTTGAATCTTTGGGATTACCTTTTTGCACTTTTTCATTGTGTTAAATTTTTATCAAACACAATTCAATTTTTCTTTATTTATTAGCAAAACTTTATAGAAATTTTATATTTATTATCTTTATCTTCGGATATTTCGAGAATTTTCACAAGTGAATTTCTTAAAAAAATGCAAAAATCGTGTACAAAATTACAGGCAATTTATTGTATACAATGTTCAAAAGCCACTATTTACGGTATTGTTCATACATCTTTTGTACATTT
>CAJORC010000330.1 GCA_905236615.1 uncultured Lachnospiraceae bacterium | reverse complement strand
TAACGCATCATGTGCAAGAGCTATGATAGCTGCAGCACCAAACTTGATGTCCTTAAATCTGATCCAAATATATATAAGCATAAGGATAAGAGCTACAAGAAGTGCCTTTATAGCGCTGGATCTCATCTCACCACTGATTGTTGAGCTGATTGTCTCAGCTGCAATGTTATCAGCAGATACACCATAGTTACTCTCAAGAACTTCTTCTACTGCCTCTCTCTGAGAAACATCAAGTGTTGATGTCTTGAATATAACCTGATTAGTTCCTGATACTGTCTGAATCTGAATCTCATTAACACCAGCAGCATCCTTGATGTCAGCTGCAACTGTGCTCTCAAGTTCAGCAAGTTCATATGATCTGTCAAATGTAACTGTTGTAGATGTACCACCTACGAAATCAAGGCTGTAATTAAATGCACCCTTTCCACTTGACGCATTAACTGCCATTGTAATGATACCAACAACAAGTACAGCGCATGAAACAAGATAGAAGATTCGTCTCTTTCCAACGAATCCGAAATTCTTAACCTTCTTAGCCTTACCATAGAGAACCGGGCTTTCAAGTCCAAGACCATAAAGGATAGAAGTAATAAGTCTTGTAACTACAAGAGCTGTGAACATCGAAAGGATGATACCAAGCATAAGTGTCTCGGCAAAACCTTTGATTGAACCAGTTCCACCAATTCTAAGGACGATAGCTACAATAAGTGTTGTAATGTTACCATCAAGGATTGATGAAAGAGCCTTGTTGTAACCATTCTTTCTGGCTTCATCAACAGACTTTCCAGCTGCAATCTCTTCTTTAATTCTGGAAAATACAAGAACGTTCGCGTCAACCGCCATACCGATTGAAAGAATGATACCTGCAATACCAGGAAGAGTAAGTGTCATATCAAATGCAGACAGAAGGAATACCATAAGTCCGCAATAGAATGCAAGTGCAATTGTAGCTGAAAAACCAAGCAATCTGAAGAATACAATCATCAATACTGCAATCAGTGCAAAACCTACAGCTGCTGCAATAAGTGAAGTTCTAATTGCATCGCTGCCAAGCTGAGCACCTACGACATTAGATCTAAGTTCGTTAAGCTGAAGCTTAAGTCCACCAATTCTTATCATAGAAGCAAGATTCTGTGCTTCTTCATATGAGCTCATACCTGTGATAACAGCCTTGCCATCTGTGATTTCTGCCTGAACCTTTGGAACTGAGATGAACTGTCCATCGTAATAAATACCAATTGTTTCGCCGTCTGCATAAGCTTTCTTGGTTGCTTCTGCAAAAGCAGTCTTACCTTCCTCGGTAAACTCAAGAGATACAACTGGTTCCTGTGAACCATATGAATCCTGCTGTGCGGCAGCCTGTGCTACAGACACCTGATCGCCGGTAAGAACAATTGATCCATCTTCCTGAAGTTCTTCAAGAGTCTTATCAAGAACATATCCGAAAAGAATATTTCCTTCTTCATCAGTCTCAAGAGCACCTTCTGCTGTGATTCCTGAGTGATAAGAGTAGTTCTCGTTACCTTCAGAATCTGTCTGAGCAATAAAGTAAAGATTACCTGGCTGTCCTAGATCCTCTAAGATTGCATTGGCATCTGTAACTCCAGGAATCTCAATGTTGATTCTGTTTGATCCTTCCTGATAAACAAGAGCCTCTGTGCTGTACTGATCTACACGCTGCTGAAGCTTGTAAATAGTATCAGCCATATCCTCCTTGTCAGGATTCTCTTCTCCAACTACTTCATAAGTGATGCTGACACCACCTGCAAGGTCAAGTCCTAAATTGATACTGGATAAAGAACCTGACTTGTCATCACCAAGTCCATATACTGCTGAATATCCAACTCCCCCCAGCAGTAACAGAACGATGATAAGCGCTAAAACTGACTTTAAGCGTTTCATTGTAATACATCCTCCCATATCTTACTATCAGAAGCACCTGCTCCGTAATAGCAATAATTACTCTTCGGCCATAGCCGCTTTTATCATAATCGCACACTCGATACGCTTTCTCTGAAGCTCACAACCGTGCTTATATGTTGTATTGATATTACCGTTGAAATTGTATGCATTTGCAGCACATCCACCACTGCAATAATATCTGGCAAAGCATTTTTCACATTCAGGTCTTGAATATACGTTGCTCTCTTTGAACATTTTCTGAATGTCATCTCTCTTTATGCCTTCAAACACGTTACCCATGATAAAATCTTCATTTCCAACGAACTGATGACAAGGGTAGAGATCACCCCATGGAGTGACTCCAAGATATTCACACCCTGAACCGCATCCTGAAAGTCTCTTTGCTACACAAGGTCCGCCTTCAAGATCAATGTTGAAGTGGAAGAAATTGAAGCCTCTTCCCTCTTTCTGTCTCTCAAGATAGAACCTGGCAAGCTTGTCATACTCCTCACAGAGCTTAGGAATATCCTCATCCTTAAGTGCATACCAATCCTCAGGCTTTGCAACTACAGGCTCAACTGAAATCTGCTTGAATCCAAGGTCAGCCAGATGCTTAACGTCCTCTGAAAAATCAAGGTTGTTATGTGTAAAAGTTCCTCTTACAAAATATCTGAGCTGATGACGACTCTCTGCAACCTTCTGGAACTTTGGAACTATCTCATCGTAGCTTCCCTGTCCTCCACGTTTAGGACGCATTGCGTCATGCACTTCCTTACGTCCGTCAATGGATAAAACGATATTACCCATTTCCTTATTTACGTATTCAAGGATCTCATCATTTAAAAGTGTTCCGTTTGTAGTGATTGTGAAACGGAAATTCTTATTGTGTTCTTTTTCAATCTGGCGGCCGTACTCAACAATCTTTTTTACGACCTCCCAGTTCATAAGTGGTTCTCCTCCAAAGAAATCCACCTCAAGGTTTCTACGACTTCCTGAATTCTTAACCAGGAAATCAAGGGCTGCCTTACCAACTTCTTCTGTCATGAGAGCACGTCTTCCGTGATACTCACCCTCATCGGCAAAGCAGTATTTACATCTCAGATTGCAATCATGAGCTATATTGAGACAAAGAGCTTTGATTACCGTCTCTCTGTTCTGGAACTCCTCAACATAGTTTTCATAAACATCATCTGTATAAAGAACCTGTGAAGCTCGAAGCTCCAAAAGTTCCTCTATTGCCTCTTTAATATCCTCTGAAGAATACCTGTCTGTAATCTCTGAAAGCTTTTTTACCTCTTCAAAAACCCATCCAAAATCTTCCTTTGATGCCTCTTCCTGTCCGTCCAAAACAGCTGCAGTACCATATCTGGCGCTTAGCTTTTCCTCTACGATATTAACCAAATCAAAAACAATATCATCAACAACGTGTACTGAACCGCTGTTGACATCCAGAACAATGTTGTAGCCGTTGTTCTTATAAGCGTGAATCATAAAATCTCCTAAATAAAACAAACTTTTGTGAGTTATGCAAAAACTAGGCAGCGGCCTCGGCCGCTGCCCGATAACTTAATCCTTCAAAACCAATATCGATTCAGATAGGTTACTTGCTAAGCTGCTCACAACTCTGGTTTCCTACAGTGCAAGATGTCTTGCATGCTGACTGGCATGATGTCTGGCACTCGCCGCATCCGCCTTTTTTCATTGACTCTTTAAGATTTCTTGTAACTAATGACTTTACGTGCTTCATAAACTTGCCTCCTACTTGAAATGTGAACTTTTCCACTTTCGAGTTTTTACATCGACCTAGTATACCATATATTGGTAAAATATTAAAGTGTTTCTTTTTTATCCTCTTCTGTAACATTATTGACAGTTAAGAGGACCTTCGTGATCCTGTTTCTCTTTATACCTCTTGCAGTAAGTGTAGTACCGTCATCAAGAGTTACCGTTTCTCCATATCCCGGCAATCTGTCCAGTTTTTCTATCATGAGTCCGCCGATGGAATCATAATCCTCTGAATCAAGTTTCGTTCCAAGAGCATCGTTTATATCATCAAGCTTCATATTACCTTCAACAAGGTACCTTCTGCCACCGACATGCTTTATCAGTTCATCTTCATCAGAATCATACTCATCCCTGATCTCACCTACTATTTCTTCAAGAAGGTCTTCAAGCGTGATCATACCTACTGTAGTTCCATACTCAGATAAAACAAAAGCAACATTCTGGCTTTTTTCTCTCATCTCCATGAGAAGATCCGCGGTTTTCTTATATTCGTATGTGTAATAAGCTTTTCTCAGGCAATCTTTTATCTTAAAATTCTCTTTATCCTGAATAAGAACCAGATCTTTTACGTTGATAAGTCCAATGATATTGTCCTGTTCACCGCCTTCATAGACAGGAATTCTGGTGTACATGTCCTCTCTGAATGCCTTCATTACTTCATTGTAATCTGCATCAGAACTCACACAGCACATATCTATTCTTGGAATCATGATATCTTTGGCGTGAGCATCACTAAAATCAAATACATTGTATATGATTTCTTTCTCACCACTCTCAATTACACCATCTTCATGACTGACATCCACATAGGTCTTAAGCTCTGTCTCTGTCATAGTCTGCCTGTTTGTGGTATCAACTCTGAATATTTTCAGGATAAGAGTTGCTATGCCATTGATAACAAAGCTAAAGGGCTTCATTATGATCATCAGGCAGATTATCAGTCCGGAATACCACAATGCAATATTTTCAGCATAAG
>CAJORC010000329.1 GCA_905236615.1 uncultured Lachnospiraceae bacterium | reverse complement strand
TCCAGACATAAAGAGCGAGTCCGTACCTGTCTCTGCAACTACAGACTGGGGTGCCCCGACTGTAAGAAGCTTACGTACCATCTCCATTCCAGCCTTTCCTTCATCAGATCCAATATTGGAGGCAGGATCATAAACGAAACTTTCCGCGATTTAAGAATTGATGAACAGAATCAGTGTTGAGGGAATAGCAAAGTCTCTCAACCTGAACCGGAGCTATCTTTCAAGACTTTTCCATGAGGCAACCGGATATACCATACAGGAATATCTTTTCAGTTAATCTTATTTCCCGCTTTTATTCCTTTTTATTATTTTGTCAAGGTAGTCGGTAGCACTTAAAACGCCCTTTGCTTTTTGGTTATCATTATACGCATGTGACTGCTCATAAGCGCGTAAAGACCAACCGTGGTAACTCTCAGCAGTTCTGTCCTCTGTAAGATCACGTTTTTCAGCAGATGGTCTGTCAGTAGATTTTTTAATAGCTATGGAATCCGGTTTGATTAACCGTAAACGATTTCTTGACAAATCAGTTTCACTTTCAATTGAAAACCCATCAGGTAAATAGCTTATATTAAATGCTTTAATGATGATCAACTTCATATATGCCGGGCATTCTCTTTCTCCGTATTTCCAATGTTCAATCGTTTTAACGGGAATGCACAGCCGGTGAGATAATACAGAATTCTTAATGCTATATTCATCCAAAAGCTCAGATATCGGCATTTTAGCGATAGAATATATCTGCTTGATCAGTATATAGAATTTGTCCATGTTCAATCCTGATTCAATAAGTGATTTATATGTTTTGGACCTAATAGCTTCTTTGTAGTATAAATCCAGAGAATCTGACTGTAATGCCATATCCCATAAATTGTGAAAAGCTATTTCGGATAAGACAATCTTCTTTCCCATAATCTGCTCCGTCCCAAACTTCCGTGAAACATTTCCGTGAAACATCTGTTGCATAGACATTCCCTCCATTGGGGGGGATGTGCAAATTAGATTATAAACAGAAAACCTGCTAAATACAAGACTTGAGTATAAAAAAGTATCAGAAGAAAGATCATTACCTTTTCCCTGATACTTTTTTAGTATTATATTTAATTTTTCCTGAGCTTGTTTTCCAATTCCTTCCATTCTTCTTCAGAACGCTGTCTTTCATTAAAATTATGGAATGAATCAGTCTTTT
Organism: uncultured Lachnospiraceae bacterium; assembly: GCA_905236615.1. GTDB lineage: Bacteria > Bacillota > Clostridia > Lachnospirales > Lachnospiraceae > NK4A144. The sequence continues at coordinate 8,815 of CAJORC010000329.1, read as the reverse complement.
GCTTTCCGGATCCTTCCTTTGCACTGGAGGATGGTTTCCAATCCTCCTTACAAGCCTTAATCAAAAATCCCACAACATTGAAATCCGAATCTATCTTCTGCTGTCCAAGAATATTTATCTTTTCTCTAAGGTATTCTATGTCATAATGTGCTGCCTCTATGATACTACCGGCTTCATTGTAGCTTAACTGGCAATATCTGTTAACTGAATTCATCAGTTCCATCATAAGGAAAAATTTTTCCTCATCTGTAGGCATAACATCTGTCACAACACTCTCCTGCCCAATATCTTCCACAACCTCAGGTTTCGTATCTTCTTTTAAATATTTCAGAAGCTGTATATTGAACGAGAGCCCCGTCACTTTACCGCCACGCCCTGATTTTATAGTTTGATATTCGACATTTATATCCGTCGAAACATTAATCTCCTTTATTGCAGGTTCTATAACCTTAACCTTGAAATTCTGCCAAATACTGTATGTCTTTTCAGGAGACACCTTTACAGCCTTGTCATAATCCGGGTTCTTTCCGGACCTGTTTAGTACGTCCTTTACGGCGTCCAATTCGGCATTTACGATGCCCATCATTAATTTCAGTTCCGAAAGCCCTATATCAATCTGAAATTTTCCGTTCCGAACACCCTTATAGTCTTTTGGATAATACGAATAGGATTTCAGCACCTCGTACAACTTGAAAGAATACTCACTTGCAAACCCAAGCATCGTATCTTTAAGAAGATAGGTGAAATTCTGCGTTAGATTTAAAACGAAGTTCTTCATCTCAGGTGCAAAACGTATCACAAGTTTCCTGTCATTATTCTCATTGTATTTAGCCATCGTTATGAACGGAATATAACAAAACATATGCCGCTCTGGTTCTACAATACCTATCGTTCTACCGATCATGTGTTTACATGTATCGTTTAATCTTTCGAAAAACCTGTTGCTCGTCATTCCGCCAAGCATTTTTCTTATTTTTGTACCATCCCATGAAACATATAAGCTGTCACCCTTTTCCTCAAAATTACCAAGCTGTATACTCTGCAGGGCAAGGTATGTCAGTTTAAGTTCCATCAGCGAAGCTGCGTATTTTGAGGATATAAGAACATTAGACATTGCAAGGTATTTTTCATCGATCTGTTCTACCTTGAATATCTCATCAGTTCCACGCATACTGACGGCAGTTACTTCTTTACCCATATAAATACCCTCCCTGACCTTTCATTGTTGTTATTTTATCAATTTTAGAACATATTTACAATACTAAAGTGGGATGTATTCCAAATTTATTAAATACAAAAATGGGATTTCTAAAATGAATACTTTATCTTTTTAAAATACAAATATGGGATATCTTCTGTATTTATTCTTTTTACAATACATCTGTGGGACATTTTCCATTATGTCGTTTTTTGAAATACATCTGTGGGACATTTTAACTTATCATTTTCTTTTTAGAATACTTTTGTGGGACGCTATAGCCCGAATCCTGCATTTCAAAATACATTTGTGGGATACTTTTTAACCCTGACGTTCTTTGAAATACTTTTGTGGGATATTTTTTGTTATGATTTTCTTTTTACAATACTTTTAGGGGACATTTATCCACAGTATCGTGTTTTGAAATACATCTGTGGGATATTTTTTGTTATGATTTTCTTTTTACGATACTTTTAGGGGACATTTTCCACCATAATACTTCTTTTGAAATACTCCTGTGGGATATTTCATTTTATGATTTCTTTTTTACGATACTTTTGTGGGATATTTTTTACTTGATTCCTACGTTTTGAAATACATCTGTGGGACATTTTTATTTTGATTTTCTTTTTTACGATACTTTTATGGGATAATTCCCTGCAGAGCATCCGATTTGAAATACTCCTGTGGGACATTTTTATTTTGATTTTCTTTTTTACAATACTTTTGTGGGATAAATCTATCTGAATTCTGCATTTTGAAATACTTTTGTGGGATATTTTCTGTCATGATTTCCTTTTTACAATACATTTAGGGGATATTCGTTCCGATTCAGGATCTCTTTATCCCACATTTGTATTTAGATTATTTGAACATCCCACAAAAGTATTTAGTTTGTCCCACCAGAGTAGCCATGTCATCCCACAAAAGTATTCAAGTTCATTTATAAATCCCCTATTTGTATTTTGTTAAACTATTTCATCCCATAAAAGTATTTAAGTTATCCCATTTATGTATCGGACTATCGTCTTTACAAATATCCCCTATATGTATTCAAGTTATCCCCTACCGGTATTTTAATTGTCCCATGACAGTATTGTATATATCCCACAATAGTATTCCGAATAACAGCTGAAATGCAGTTATTATGCGGCTTCCAGATCCCTTTAAAAGAAAGTAAAGTAAAACTATTGTTTTAAAACAATAATAAACAAAACAGAATATATCTTGTTATTGTTCTTTTACAGATTACTGTTTTTAATATTCATAAAATACTCTCCGACTTCTAAAATTCATAAGAGAAAAGACAGAATTTTACAGGATTTTTTATATTATATCATTGCATGATGCAATAAATGTGATATAATCATCAGTAAAAGTATGTACGATTATACACAGCTATCTTTCTTTGGAGACAAGTATGCCACAACTTAAAAAAGATTACAAGCGGATAACCATGAAACTGGATCGCAGGATATTCGAGGAATTAGACAGATATTGCAGTGATATAGGTATGTCACGTACTGAAGCTGTTGAAAGAATCCTTGACAGGGCGATATCGAAATATTATTTTCAGGAACCAGATAAAAGAAAACCATATTAAGGAGCGTAAGAATTAATGATAAAAATAGCAATTTATTCAAGAAAAGGCGGAACCGGAAAAACGACCAGTACATTCAATATAGCAGGAATACTGGCAAAGAATTTTAAGAAAAAGGTTTTGGTTGTAGATGCTGATTCACAGGCTAACATAACGACATATCTTTTGCAGACAGATCAGGAGCTTAATGGTGGCAGTTATTCATTCTTAAATGATACGCCTACTATTGAAGATCTTTTCTTATATCCCGAGAAAATTAACGACACGATAAGGAATGCTTCTTTCTCACTTACGGAGAAAGGTGCTCCTCGAAAAAGAGGAATCGATATTATTCCTGCAAGACCAACTTCTATAAGTCCTAAGGTTGATCTTGATAAGATAAATGATCTGCTTGTATCAGAAGCTATTCCCGGAGGCCAGTTAAGTAAGGCATTTTCAATGATAAGGCATACCAGAAATCATATGTATGATTATGATTTCTGTTTAATGGACTTCGCTCCTGCAAACAACAGACTGACCATGGATTTAATTGCTGCCTGCGATTATGTTCTTGTTCCTACAACGATTGATCCGGCTTCAATAAATGGTGTATCCGGGTTGATAGAAATGTTGGATAACATCAGAACGGAATATGAGACAAGAGTTTCTCTCTTAGGAATATATCCGACAATCTGTATGAAAAACACTTCGTATGATGCCTCAACTTTAACTGATATGAAGACTGTTTTTAAGGAAAAGTACATAGATGCCCCGATAAGATACAGCACTGAGACAAAGTGGTCAATAGATATGGGAGTGCCGCTTGCTTATACAAAGAGGACGGCTCCTGTAACACAGGATTACAGCACATTGGTTAATGAGATAATCGAAAGGACAAAAGTATGAGGCGGAAAAGAACTGGAATAACATTACTTGCAGAAGCCGGTGAAAAGATAGAACAGGACAAGAAGACATCCGGCAGGGATAAAATAGAATTATCACTACTTGATGAATACACAGATAATGAAGGAACGACAAATTCTTATCTTGTTGGTGAAGTTAATGAAGAAAATACAGCAAATATTTTAAAAGGAATAAAAGAGAATGGCTTTCATGGTGCTATTGACGTCTGGAAAATGCCAAACGGACGGTATATGATCTTTTCAGGTCATAGACGTGCTTTTGCAATGAAGACGCTTGGAAATACAGTCATTCCTTGTAATATCTATGAAAAGCCTGAAGCAGAAACAGAAAGCCGTTTATGGTATTTAAGAGCAAATATACACACAAGGGGATCTGCTAATGCTTCATCAGATGGCGGCCATATATATATTGCAAGACAGATGGAATATCTTGCAGGAATAATAAAAATGACAGGGGAGTTCCGTGGCTCTGATACTGCTATGAACAAAATGATAGCTGATGAATTTGATACTTCTTACACTATTGTATGGAGATATCGTCAACTGCTCAAGATGTCGCCACGGTTAGTAGAAGCTGAAGCTGAAGGACACATTCCTTTGAAACAGGCTGCTGCTCTTTCAGTGATTGATAAAGAGTATCAGGATATTGTTTTAGATGGTGTATCAAAAGCTGTAAATAGTAATAATCCTTTAAATCGTGACAATATTGAGAAAATAATATCTGAAATAAAGGAAATAGATAGTCCGGAAGCAACTGATAACAATGATGAAAAAACCAGTAAAGCATCATACGCTGCTGCCATCGTATCAGCTGTTCTGGAACAAAAAATGAATGAGAAAGAAAATAACCATGAGGCAGATATCTCAAAGGCTACTCCTGCAAAGAAGAAAACGTATAAAGATACTTTCATAAATAATTTGCATGGATTTGAAAAGAAAATGGATAAACTGCAGCCTGAAGAGATAAACGAAATAAGGATGGAACTTGAATATATCCTTACTGCTATCAATAATATTGGCAATAATGAAAATAAGTAAGTTTCCAGATAAGGATAGTTAGAAAATTAACAAACTAGTTCCCAGGGAACTGGTTTGTTAGAAATTTAACGAATTAGTTCCCCGGGAACTAATTCGTCTAAAACTTAACAATCAAATCGATCTAAGACAAATAATGAAGGAAGAACAAAGATATCTTATAAGGTTCTTCCTTTTTTATTTAACGAAAGGTAAATACAGACATAAAATGTGGTAGAATAGTTCAGGCACTTGAGCGAAAGGAGCAGAAAAATGAAACAGCATAAAAAAATAGATGAGAGCGTTTATATTGCAGATGGCGCTAAGGTTATGGGTGATGTGACAATTGGAGAAAATAGCAGTATATGGTTTAATGCTGTTGTCAGAGCAGACATGGATACGATTACAATTGGATCTAATACGAATATTCAGGATAATGCTGTAGTACATCAAGATGAAGGATTTCCTGTAAGAATTGGTGATTATGTGACTGTTGGACATGGTGCGATCATACATGGGGCTGAAATCGGAGATAATGTATTGGTAGGCATGGGTGCAATAATCATGAATGGTTGTAAAATTGGTAAAAATAGTATTATTGGGGCAGGTGCTGTAGTGACACAGGGTATGATCATACCCGAGGATTCCCTTGTACTTGGATGCCCTGCTGCCGTGAAAAAAGCAGTATCATCAGAACAGGCTGAGCACTCAAGGCATAATGCACTGCACTATGTCGAACTGGCGAAAAAGTCAGTACAATAGGTCAACTTATAAATTTGTGTTTAATAAAGGAGTTATAAAATGCGACTTATTGCAGATATACATACTCATACACTTGTAAGTGGACATGCATATGGAACAATCCGAGAAATGGCACAGGCAGCCTCTGAAAAAAAACTGGAAGTTTTGGGTATCACAGAACATGCGCCGGGAATTCCGGGGACGGTAGATCCATTTTATTATAATAATTTAAAAGTTGTACCACGAGAATTGTACGGAGTGCAAATAATTCATGGATGCGAGATCAATATTCTTAATGATGGAACACTTTCACTGGAGGAAAGGTTTATTCAGAAACTTGATTATGCTATTGCAGGAATTCATACTCTCTGCTATCAGGATGCAGGAGTGCAAAAAAATACAGAAAATGTAATATCTTGTATGAAACATCCCAAGGTGAAACTCATTTCACATCCGGATGATAATCATACGCCGTTAGACTATGAGGCTTTGGTTCGGGCAGCTCACGATACAGACACAGCACTTGAGGTTAATAATAGTTCATTAGTGAAAAAAGAGAAACGATTAAATTGTTATGATAATTACAGGAATATGCTTAATTGGTGCCAAATCTTGTCAGTACCAATTATTGTGAGTTCCGATGCACATGATCCCAGCTGGGTAGGAAGATTTGAATTGGCGGAGAAGATGCTGGAGGAAATGAATTTTCCGGAATTACTTATCCTTAATAATGATACTGAAAAATTAATTAGATTTCTAGTTCAGAATTAGAGAAATACAAAAAGCTGGATAAAAAGTATTTTTACAAAATTGCATGGCAGTTTGGTGATGAAAAGGTAATATATGGATACTATCATGGTAGCAACTGGTTGCAATCCTTGTGATGCTTGGATCAGCCACTACTGTAAGCTGCTATATCATGGCCAAGAGCATGGGGCATGAGGGAACACTGAGCAGCAGTGTTATAATGCTGACGACTTTTGGGTGTCCCTTTTCATTGGCATTATGGCTCTTTTTATTAAGAAGCATGGGCGTGATCTAGGAAGACTTAAGCTTTTAGAAGGATTGCAAGATAAAATATAAAGGCATCTTTGAAGTTTCTTGGGTTATAACCTGTATTTGATGTAATTCTGTTTAGACGCTGTTGAATCGTATTTTTATGAAGAAACATTTTTTGTGCAGTGCTTTGCAGTGACATGTTTACTTCATAATATATCTGCAATAATTTTAAGTCTTCATCGGTAAGTTTCGATAGTACCTTTGATAAATATTCATTTACTTTATTTTGTGGTAAGCCGGCAAGTAATATTTCAAGGGTCAATTCGTCGAAAACAACCAGAGAGCCCGGAGTACCTTTTATTGAGTCCAAGGCAGTTTCGGCAGTCTCCCACGATTCACTGCATTTGTAAAATGGAGAGCTTTTACCAATAGCCATCTTTACAATATCCTTGTGACTTTCTGAAAAACTTTTTAAATTATAATTATCAGAAGAAAAAGTATCTTCATGAATAATGCCCATGAAATGATTTGGATAAGCATATGTATACAAACTGTTTTTCAGAGTGCTGAACAGGGCTTCAATGTCCTGTTCCAGCATTGCGATATTTCTTAAATTATATCTGCTGTTTAAAGCTATTTTAATCATTCTGTATGAGTGACCGGTATCAATCTTAAATTCACGAATACATTCTTGGAGATAATCCTGATTCTCAAAATCTTTGTTAATTATAGATCTAAGCAAATACTGTTTTTTCTCATCTATGGTTCTGTGTCTTGAATTCAATTCCTGTTCATGTAACAAAATGTTAGAAATGCGTTCAGCCAGATGAGCATATCGGCGGACATCGGTAGGGTTACCGGATATTCCAACTACAGCGATAACACGTTTATGGTGATAAACAGGTATGTTGATACCTTTATTGGTGCCGGGATAATCACCGTCATATTCTACTTCGATAGTTTCTCCTGTGATTGCAACCTGTCTTCCTATCTCATGATAACTTTCAATTCTTTCGGGGTCACTGGAAGCATAAATTATCCCCTGTGTATTGATGAAATTGATATTGTAGCCACAGACATCATGTATAGTGTCTACTATTTGCTGTGCCAGTTGTTTAGATATTGTATTTGCCATAACTAATATACCCGTTTCTGATCGTAGATATAATTAAAAGCCTTGAATGGTACAGATAACATTTGAAAAAGGAAATATAAGTTCACAAATGTTACAGATAATATACCAAACTGTCAATGGAATGTCTATAATTTTCAATATAAACAATAAACATAGCTATTCCGGATATGCAAAGAGGTGTTGAAATATGAAAGTAGTAACAGCAATAGATTCCTTTAAAGGAAGTATGACTTCGATAGAGGCAGGTTGTGCAGTAGCAGAAGGCATTAAGCGGGCAGATCCGACAGTAACTGTGGAGGTAAGACCTCTGGCTGATGGCGGAGAGGGAACGGTGGAAGCTCTTACTGCCGGTATGAACGGAGAGAGAGTAGAAGCACTTGTAACAGGACCTTTAGGTTCTCCGGTGCGATGCGCTTATGGAATAATAAGGGAGTCAATGACTGCGGTAATTGAGATGAGTGGGGCTGCAGGAATAACCCTTGTTCCTAAGAATGAGCTGAATCCATTAGATGCCACGACATATGGTGTTGGGGAAGTGATAAAGGATGCCATAGGAAAGGGATGCAGGAGATTTATCGTTGGGATAGGCGGAAGTGCTACAAATGACGGCGGAGTTGGAATGCTTCAGGCGCTTGGATATGGCTTTCTTGATAAAAACGGAAGACAGATAGCCTTTGGCGCAAGGGGACTAAAAGAACTTGAGACAATAACTGATGACAATGTTATTCCGGAACTGACGGAATGTGAGTTCATGGTGGCATGCGATGTGACGAATCCTTTATGCGGCACGGAAGGCTGCAGTGCGGTATATGGACCGCAGAAAGGAGCAACACCTTCAATGATCATGGATATGGATAAATGGCTTTCATATTATGCAGCAGCATCCAGAGAAAAATTTCCGAAAGCTGATCCGAAATATCCGGGTACCGGAGCTGCCGGAGGTATGGGCTTTGCATTTCTCACATATACAAATGCAAAGCTTCAGTCCGGGATAAAGATTGTACTGGATGAGACTGGTCTGGAAGATTATATAAAAGAAGCTGATCTCGTTGTGACAGGAGAAGGAATGCTGGATTTTCAGACAGCTATGGGAAAAGCGCCAATTGGAGTAGCAAAACTGGCTAAAAAATATGGCAAGACAGTGATCGCTTTTGCAGGCGGAGTCACGGAAGATGCTTCCGAATGCAATCGCAATGGTATAGATGCTTATTTTCCAATAGTTCGTG
>CAJORC010000328.1 GCA_905236615.1 uncultured Lachnospiraceae bacterium | reverse complement strand
GGAGAAGAGCTTGCGAGGGGTGACTCGCAAGCTCATACTTATGAGGGGGAGATAGTGAACTAATCAACTATCTTGAAGCCTATTATAACTGCTAAATGTGTCTAAACTGTGTACGAATTCTTAAAAATGTACGCCTAAAAATACATTTATTGCCCTGAAGCCGCATGGGATGGGCATCTGCGATGTTCAAAAATTTATACAAAAAATATTGTATACTACGAAATCATTCACTTTTTTTATGTTTTTCTATCCAAAAAGTTTAAGAATCACAAATTTCTGTTAATTTCAGCGCAGGCTTTCTCAGCTTCAATAACAGCAGCTCTGAATCCCATATTTTCAAGGACTCTTACGGCCTCGATCGTGGTTCCGGCAGGGCTGCAAACCATATCCTTAAGCTCACCCGGGTGCTTTCCAAGCTCCAGAGCCATCTTTGCCGAACCAAGTACTGCCTGTGAAGCAAACTTGTAAGCCTGAACACGGGGCATACCTTCAGCAACAGCTCCGTCAGCCATAGCTTCGATAAGCATAAAGATGTATGCAGGAGAGCTTCCGCTTACAGCAACTACTGCATCCATAAGGTGTTCGCTGACAACTTCGACCTGACCGAAACTTCCCAATATTTCCAATGCAGTATTTTTTTCATCTTCAGAAACAAGTTCTCCGATAACCGCTGCCGTCATACCTTCTCCGACAAGCGCAGGAGTATTCGGCATTGTGCGGATGAGCTTTATCTTTCTGCCGAAAGCATTCTCATACCAGCTCATACTTTTACCTGCAACGATAGAGATAAAAAGCTGATCTTCCCGGATACTGTCTTTAATTTCATCAACTACCACAGGAATGATCTGAGGCTTAACCGAAAAGAAGACGATATCAGCTTTTTTCAGCACTTCAAGATTATCAGCCGTCGTTTCAATTCCGAATTCATCAGCAGCCTTTTTTCTTAAAGCCTCATCAGGCGAAGAGCCAATAATATCAGATGCATTGGCAATTCCCTTTTTCAATATTCCGCCTATAATGGCAGTTCCCATGTTTCCTGTTCCAATAAAACCGATTTTCATAATAATTCCCCTTAAAATTTTTTAACGGCAGTAAGTTCAGCAAAGTTTTTTCGTACAGATACAAGGAGGTCATCGGCAATACTTTTTAAAATGAATTTTTCAAGTTCGTCTTTTTCCTCTTTTTTCGTATCCGGCATATTGTTAATGTAATTATTAAGCGACCAGCTGTAGAGTGGAAGACCTGATGCGGTTACGTCCATACCCATGATACTTACCTGCATCTGTGAATCAGGATCACTCAAAACGATACTTTGTGCATCGAGATAGTCTTTCCATACATCTTTTATCATTAAAAAAATATTTTTCTTTTCTTTAGAAGATGTTTTTGCAGCAGAAAGCAATTCTTCACGCTGATTCAGATTTACAAAAACATCAGAATTCAAATGTATCTTAAAACCGTTATCTTCGTTTTTTTCAATCCAGAAATTGCCATTGAATTTACCAACTGTTGATTTCATAAGACTTAAAAGTTCTTCTGTAAGAAGGCGAAGCCTTAACGTATCATTCTTAGCAAGTCCGCAGTAATTTCCACAGTGTTCAGCTTCGTTCATTGCCTCTTCCCAGCCATTACCATTGCCGTCAACCTTAAATGTATCTGTCGTCATAGTATATTATCTCCTTCCTATACATTATTAATCTATTATATTTTATCAGATAAATCATAAAATGAATGTTCTTTTTTGAAAAATAAACGGTCTTTTTAGGTTAAAGTTCAGTTTTTAGATAATATTTGACCTTACGCAATGTTAAAATTGGACTAAATATGCATAATCTGTTATTATTAAAACTAATAACGAACAGATCCTTAGGAAAGGAGCATGAAAAATGCTTGAATTAAGAGATATTTCTTTTTCTGTTGATGATGAAACCAGCAAAAACGGAGAAATAGAAATCTTAAAAAATATCAATCTGAAAATTGATGATAATAAATTTGTTGTTGTAACAGGTCCCAACGGAGGAGGAAAATCCACACTTGCTACCCTTATTGCAGGAATAAAGAAGCCTTCTTCCGGAAAGATCTTTTTTAATGGTGAAGATATAACCGATCTCTCTATTACAGAGAGGGCAAAAAAGGGAATAAGCTTTGCTTTTCAGCAGCCCGTTCGCTTTAAGGGTATAAGGGTTATCGATCTTTTAAGAATTGCTTCAGGAAAAGAAATTTCAATTTCTGAGGCTTGTCAGTATCTTTCAGAGGTTGGCCTTTGCGCAAGAGACTACGTTGAAAGAGAGGTAAATGCTTCACTTTCAGGCGGAGAGCTTAAGAGAATTGAAATTGCAACTGTAATGGCAAGAAAGACAAGGCTTTCTGTTTTTGATGAACCCGAAGCAGGAATCGACCTTTGGAGCTTCCAGAATCTTATCAGAATATTTGAAAATATGAGAAATGAGATTTCTGACAGTTCGATCATTATCATATCTCATCAGGAAAGAATTTTGAACATTGCTGACGAAATTGTTGTTGTCAAGAACGGAACAATTTTTAAACATGGTGATGCCAAAGAAATTCTTCCGGAACTTGTCGGTACAGAATCAGCAGTTGATGCATGCGACAGGCTTAAGGATTAAAAGGAGGATATGATAATGCTTAAAATGGATGAAGTTCAGAAGAGACTCCTTGAAGAGGTTGCAGATCTGCATGATGTACCGGTAGGAGCTTATAATCTTCGTGCAAACGGAAAATCTGTAGGAAGAAACAGCACTGACGAGATCATTGTTGATTCAAGAGAAGACGGTCAGGGACTTACCATAAAGATAAAAGACGGAACAAAGAGACAGAGTGTTCACATTCCGGTTGTTTTAAGTGAAAGCGGAATGAAGGAGACCGTTTATAATGATTTCTATGTGGGTGATAACTGTGATGTCCTGATAGTTGCCGGATGCGGAATTGATAACTGCGGAACACAGGATGCAGAGCATGATGGTATCCACACATTTTATATAGGTAAAAATTCCAAGGTCAGATATGTGGAAAAGCACTATGGTTCAGGTGACGGAATGGGAAAGAGACTGCTGAATCCTGTTACAAATGTCCACATTGATGAAGGCAGCTCTATGGAGATGGAAATGGTACAGATCAAGGGTGTTGACTCAACTGAACGTACCACAACAGCTTCTCTTAAAGCTGACGCACACCTTGTTGTAAGGGAAAGACTTATGACTCATGGTGAACAGCAGGCCATAAGTGTTTACGATGTGAGACTTGACGGAGACGGTTCCGGAGCTGATATTGTTTCCAGAGGTGTTGCAAGGGATAATTCTTATCAGAAGCTTGACCTGAAGATTGTCGGTAATGCTGTTTGCAGCGGACATACTGAATGTGATTCTATTATCATGGATAAAGGACGCATCCTTGCAGTTCCTTCACTCGAAGCAAACAGTACCGAAGCCCAGCTTATCCACGAAGCTGCAATCGGAAAGATCGCCGGTGACCAGCTTAACAAGCTCATGACACTCGGACTCACAGAGGCCGAAGCAGAAGAGCAGATAATCAATGGATTTTTACGTTAATAAATCCAGGCGGATTTTAACGAACTTTCCGGACAAAGAAATCGGAATTTTGTCCGGAAATCCGCCTTTGGCGGAATTTATTAAAGATTAATATTTATTTTTGTTCTTTTCGGGAAGCAGGACGATAATCCCCGTAAAGGCCGGGGTCTTCAGAATATTCGTCATCTGAAAGATCATCCATATCTTCATCCATATTGTCATCAATGTTTTCGTAGCGGTTTCTGCGCCTGCTCAGATATTCATCATCTTCATCATCGTTTTCTTCATTTTCATCCTCACCATGCTCTTCAATGTATTTTTCATAAGCTTCTTTTTTCTTTGCGTAAAGTTCATCTTTCTGCTTTTTACGATGTTGTACAGGCTTTTTTAATATAAACATACTTATGAAGATAAAAAGAGTGAAAAAAAGGATATGTACAAACATTGTAAGAATAGAATACCTGTGCTCTAAAGGATAGATCATTAAAATAATACCCTGAAGAACAGCTCCGAGAACATTTGCAGCGATCAGATGAAGAAAAGCAGTCCAAAGCTCTTTTATCCCGTAGGAAAGAAGGTAGTCAAACGTCATTATCAGGACATTAAAGGGAATTAGGAACAAAATAATAAGAGACCCCTTGTTGAAAAGAAGGATCCAGATAAAAATCGGCAGATAATTTGCAAAAAGAAAGGCAAGAAGTTTTTTAGTATACATTATATCCCCCAAAGAATCAGATTCTTAGCTAAAGTATACCATATATTTCAATTATACAGTATTCAGTACTAAAATTTTTGCGGTTTTTTGCCGATAAATAATTTGAAATCATACGGATATGGTTTTGTGGGGGAGGATGCAAGGATGCGTACAAATTATGAAATAATAAAAAGCCCGGAATTTAAGAAATTAGGAGAAATTCCCAAACATTACACTTCTACGGTCAAGGAACACTCTCTGAGAGTGGCATATATCATGTGGAAGATGGCTGACAAATTCGGTATTGACAGAAAAAGTGCAGTAAGGGTTGGTCTGCTTCATGACATGTGTTATACCATGCCGGAAGAACGTGCCGAAAGAAAAGGCTATTATGTTTTTTATCACCCGGCGGATGCAGTAAAGAATGCGCAGAAATATTACGGTATAAATGTAAAGGAGTATAATGCGATCCGATATCACATGTTTCCGGTAGCACCGGGAATGCCTATATATGCAGTAGGATGGTGTCTTTTCTTTGCGGACAAGATTGCAACAGGCTGGGATTACTATGCCGGAATGAAAAAGAAAAAAGATACGGCCGGGCAATGCAACTATTTATAATCAGAGGAGCAGCTATCTATGGTAGTTCAGCATAACTTAAATGCGATGTTTACCAACACACAGTTGGGGATAAATGCAAAAAACGATAGGAAGTCAATTGAAAAGCTGGCATCGGGATACAGGATCAATCGTGCTGCTGATGATGCTGCAGGTCTTGCTATATCTGAAAACATGAGACGGCAGATAAGAGGATTGAATCAGGGTTCCTTTAACGTAAAAGATGCTATCGGGTTCTGTCAGATTGCCGATGGAGCCCTTAATGAAGTTCATGATATGGTAAATCGTCTTGAAGAATTGGGAGTAAAGGCTGCTAATGGAACACTTTTAGACGAAGATCGTGAAATGATAAATATGGAAGTATCTAAAATCTATGAGGAAATAAATAAAACCGGAAAGACAACAACATTTAATGAAATACAGGTGTTTCGTAAAGGTTCTTCAATTCTAAACAATCCTACTGCAGATTCTGCTTTTTTTCAGCTTTTTGGAGATGTCTCTAAAACAGGGTATATGCAGCAGCCGCTTGACTACACATTTATTAAGGGATTGAATGATGACGGAAAAGGAACAGGTTATCATACACAAGGATCGGATCCTTATGGTCCTTATGTTGGAGTTCATGCTGATTTTAATGCCTTTTTTCAAAATGGCACAAATACATTGAACAGTCTTGTTGATACTAACTTTTATGTTAATTGCTGCACAAAATGCTGCCCATATGTTGTGACATTTGCCGACCAATCCGGAGTAACTTTAACAGGAAACACTATTACTGTAGGAATAAAAGACAACAGTGGAAATGACTTTACGAGTGCAGATGCTTTTTTGAATTATATGATATCATCTGAATCAGTAAAAAAACCTAATCATGTAGAATTTGCTTATGATTCCGGTATCTTATATATTTACGATATTGACAATAATGCATGGGATGAATCATCCATGAAAAAGGCATACTTCTGTGATGATCCGGATTCGACAAATGGAATTGTTTTTGGAGGATTAAAAATACAAATGAGCGGAGAGCCGGATGATTGGGAAGAACTTCCCTTATTCGAAGTAAGTACCAGCTCTCTCAAACTTAGTGGAGAAAACTGCTTAACAGAATCTGGTGCAAGATCACTGATAGAACATACACGTATGGCAAATGCTGAAGTAAACCGTATTCGCAGTACCTACGGTGCATGGGTCAATCGTTTTGAGCATGCTTATGATCTTAACAATAACACATCTGAAAATACTCAGAGTGCTGAAAGCATTATCCGTGATACTGATATGGCAACAGAGATGGTACGTCACTCCTGCCTTCAGATAATAATCCAGTCAGGACAGTCTTTACTTGCTCAGTCAGGCAAGATGAATGAAGGCGTATTACAATTAATGCAATAACAGAAAAGCTAAAAATTATTTGGTGGAAATAGATATGATTGTACAACATAATCTTTCAGCAATAAATGCTAACAGACAAATTGGAATAACATCAGGCAATCTTTCGAAAACAACCGAAAAGCTAGCCTCGGGTTATAAAGTAAACCGAGCTGCTGATGATGCTTCAGGTCTTGCTATAAGTGAAAAAATGAGAAGGCAGATCCGGGGACTCAGTCAGGCATCTATGAATGTATCAGACGGGATATCTTTTGTTCAGGTAGCTGATGGTGCTCTTGCAGAAGTTCATGATATGCTTCAGCGCTGTAATGAACTTTCTGTAAAAGCAGCAAACGGCACTCTTACAAAACAGGACAGAGCATATATTGATACAGAATACCAGCATCTTAAAGAAGAAATTGACCGTATTGGTGAAACCACTACTTTTAATGAATTCAGGGTTTTTCCGGAAAACGGATCTGCAGCACATGAAGCTAGTGCTGCAGAGAAGGCTTTAGCAGAAGAAATTGCAAAACAATATGTTCCAAATGCTGTTAAACAGATAGTAAGTAAACTTAATGGTTCATTAGGAAATGCATTGCATACATTATCCGAATCAGGTACAACGGATCTTGAAATGGAACTTGATGTAAGCTATATTGATGGTCCATCCAATACACTGGCATACGTTTCAGCTGGATTTTATCAAGGTAATTCTTATAAAGACAGTTTTGCAACAGGCAGCCTGAAAATGAAGGTTGATTCGGCAGACTTTACGACTGTAACTGATAATCTGACTACAGATGAACAGATAGAACTCAAGTCAACCATAGCTCATGAGCTGATGCATGGAGTTATGGACGTGCTTCTTCCGGAAGGAATGTATAATAATGATACAGGTGATGATCCTTATGGGAATTTTCCAAAATGGTTCAAAGAAGGAACAGCACAGCTTGTAGGCGGCGGATTTACGACCGGCTGGAATAACTGGTTAATGAATATTGCAAACAGCAGCATTACAGATAAGCTTACCAGTGTTCAGAATGGATTGAAAAATTATACAGTAGAGGAAAGAGTATACGGACACGGATATATTGCCTGTGCTTATCTTTGCCAGTTGGCAAGCGGTCAGTCTTCAGTAAATCAGGACAGCCTGATAGCCGGAGCAAATGCTATCTTCAATGCTCTGATGCAGAATGAAGATCAATTTAAAAATGCATCTTTTGAAAATACAGTCAGTTCACTGCTGGGAGGTTTAACTGTTGCTGATGTCGTTAATAATATAAACAATGGCGAGCAGAATGCAGCCCAGTTTGCACTGGATCTTGCGAATGCAAGCAGTGGTGGTGCAGGCTCTATTATTGCAGATGGAGGTTTGAATGATCCTGATGCAATTGACTCATTGAATGAAATAGGAGATCAGGAAATATATATTGGCTCGACAACAGCAAGTTCTTACAGTTCCGATGCGGCTACCTTAAAAATACAGGCAGGTTCTGAATCAGATGAGTCGAATATTATTCCTGTTAAACGATTTGCCCTTTCTCAGGCAGCAATAGGTATTTATTCTGCAGATGTATTGACTGAAGAAAGTGCCCGTGCAAGTATTGATGCAGTCAAACATTCAATGAAATCAATAAGCACAATGCGTTCTTATTACGGTTCTACACAGAACAGGATGGAACATGCCCGAAAGAATCTTGACAATACTGTAGAAAACACTCAGAGTGCAGAATCTCTGATAAGGGATACAGATATGGCAATTGAAATGGTAAGGTATTCCAATCTGAATATCATACTTCAGTCCGGTCAGTCTTTGTTGGCACAGGCAAACAGTTCACTTAAAGATGTTTTGAATGTATTACAGTAAATCTTTTATGATTAAAAGGAGACTTGCTATGAAAATAACTTTTGAACAACTTGAAAGTACTGATATCAATAAAAATAGCAATATTTATTCAGGGCATCTTTCTTCAGAATCAGTAAAGGGCAAAAAGGCTTATGCTCTCAATGCAGTAATATTTGATAAAGACAACAGTGAGAAATCTTCTTATGGATTCAATTCGAAAAATATGAAAGAATCCATCTCTACATTAACTGAGCAGTTAAAAAATGCAAATAATTATGACTCAAAGACTGCGCAGAAATATATGGCAGTAATGTCGAATATAATGTCTGAGAAGGATTATGCAAATTTAAGCAAGGACGGTTTCAATCCTGCCAAAATACCGGTAGGCGAAGCAGTTACAAGCCTTGATAAGATAAAAGTAGAATTGGAAAAAGCTGGAACACATATAGCCGGATATACTGATGATATATCAAGAGAAAAAGTTATAAATATTACAGGAAGTTTAACAGAAGCAAATAATTTAAATGATAACAACTCAGATATTGAAAAAGTTACTGAGGAATTAAAAAAATCAGATGGCAAGATAAGCAGATCGGATATAGCGGATGCATTGGTTAAGGCAGATCTTCCTGTAAATGAAGACAACGTATCAGAGATTGAAAGGGCCCTTGAGCAGGCACATTGTATAAGACCTATAAATGACGCTACATACATGTATCTGACAAAGAACGAGCTTGAGCCAACAATAGAAAATGTTTATGAAGCACAGTCTGCATCCGGATATTCGGTTCCTTCATCAGTAGGAAAATATTTTGAATCTGATGGTTATATGGCTGTTGGAGCAATGACAGATGATTTGAGCGGAATTGATGAACAGATTCGTTCCATACTTGAAAATGCCGGAATAGAGCTTAATGAAAAAACTATTCAGGATGCGCAGTGGCTCATCACCAATGGAATACCTCTTACTCCAAAATCTATTCAGCTATACGAAGATTTGAAATCAATTTCCTTTCCGGTAAAAGATGCATATGTACTTCCTGAAATTACTGATGCGATGTCAAATGGTCTTAGGGCAACAAATGCTTATCTGATAAGGAACTACAGACTTATAAAGAACGAAAGAATAGCAGAAGAAGCAAGACTGCTCATGACATCAAAGGCTAATAATGCTCTACTTGAAAGCAATTTATATATTGATACATCAGGGCTTGAAGAAAAGGTTGAACAATTACGTCAAAGTGAAGATAATTTTTACAGGGCTGTATTTGGAAAGTACGAAGGCGGGGATGACCTATTCCAAAAGAACGTAGATCTTTATAAAAATGCTATTTCTACAATAGAGAAGATCAAACAGGTTCCGGCTCAGATCATAGGAAGGATAAATTCCGACAGTGACACAAATCTTCAGGATATATACAAAGACGGAACAGCTCTTAAGGCGAAGTATGACGCTGCAATGACGGCCTACGAAACACTTGGTACATCGGTGAGAAAAGATCTGGGAGATGATATACAAAAGGCATTTAGAAATGTTGACAATATTCTTGAAGAAATGGGATATGAGAAAACATTTGATAACCAGAGAGCAGTTAGAATACTTGGCTATAACAGCATGGAGATAAATGAAGAAAATCTCGAAAAGGTAAGGGCGCTTGATATTGAAGTAAGAGGTATCATTGACAAAATGACACCTGCCACTGTTTTAGGTATCATACAGAAGAATAATAACCCTCTTGAGATGAGTATAAACGAATTATCAAATGTTGTTGATGATATGTATGACGAAAATGACAGCATTCAGAACTATGCAAGATTCTTAAATAAGCTTGAACGAAACAAAAAGATAACCGATGAGGAAGCTACTTCTTATATTGGAATTTACAGGCTTTTTAATGCAATCGAAAAGTCTGATGGTATGGTGATAGGAGGTATGATCAATTCTAAAAGAGATTTTACCATAAAAAATCTTTTAGAAGAATTACGAGCAAAAAAACGTCAGGGAACTTTTGAGAGTAAAATATATGACGAACTGGTTGAGGAGTCAGATTCATCACGGCATGTTGAGGACTTCAAGATTGATGTTCAGATTGGAGCGGGTTTCAATTATGATTATCTGAAAAGAGCATCTAAAGAGATATATCAGAAACTTGATCCTGAAGTTCTGTATGAAGCACATGTTACAGAAGATACTTCACTTTATGATCTGCTTGATATTCTTAGATCCGGATATAACAATAATAAGGAGCTTACTCACGAAGACTACAAGGAGATTGCTAAACAGTTAAAAGAAGCAGCAAATGCGGATGAGAAGATTTATCAGATACTTGAGCACTTTGACATACATATTACTGCCGAAAACGTAAATGCGCTTGAATCAATTTTCCAGAATCGGCTGAATTCGTATGCAAAATTCTTCGATAATGCTAATGACCGTAATAAGAAAAATCTTCGTGAAAAAATTGAAAAGGTTCACGAAAAATTTGATGAAGAAGACAGTGCCAAGGAAGCCTATGAAGACTATATTGATTCAGCCAACGAAATAATTAAGGACGTAAGCGTTGAATCGGGAAATATCGTAGATGTAAAAATAATGCAGAACCTTCATAGACAGCTCACAATATCTAAGCAGCTTGCGCAGAGCGAGAATTATGAAGTTCCCATTTTTGAAGACGGACGTTTAACAACAATAAATTTGAAAGTTTTGCATGGATATGATGAAGGACGTGTTGAAGTTTTTATGGAAAGCGAGTCTCTTGGAAAAGTCAGTGCGAAATTTACAGTCAGAAATAAAAAAGCAGAAGGTGTCATATCGACTACTAATCCGGATGCTATGGATAAAATGGAGAATATTAAGAACTACATAGATAAAGAAATGAGCCTTTCAGGCATGAAAGTCACAAATATCAGCGTTTTTGAACAAAAAAACCTTGTAGAAAGAATATATGATGACTCTCTTATGGGAAGTAAATTCTATAAACCTGACAGTAAAGATCTTTACAATACAGCGAAAATATTCATAAAAGCGTTCAGAAGGGAGATTTCCTGATATGAAACCGGGGTAGTTCAATTCGAACTGCCCCGTCGTATTATTCAAAATCATTATAATTATGCTCATGATGACGTTTCTTTATCTCATACATTTTCTTATCGCCTTCCTGGATAAATGCATCAATATCAAGGTCAACGCCATCCGTTTCAGCCATACCTATACTAGCTGAAACAAAAATCCCATCTTTTCTGAAAAGTGAACGTATCTTTTTATTTAAGAAATTGCTTTTTTCACGAAGCTCTGTTGAATTGCAGCGGCCAAGATGCAGAACAGCAAATTCATCACCGCCGAGTCGTGCAACAGTATCGCCGGTAAAAATCTCTTTGATATAGTTTGCAGTCTTTTTTAAGACCTCATCACCCCGCGCATGACCGAAAGTATCATTAACTTCCTTGAAGCGGTCAAGATCTATATAAAGAATTGTCATCGGATGTCCCTTTTTCTCAGCGATAAAATCATAGAAATACCGCCTGTTGTAAAGACCGGTGAGGGCATCTATCGTTGCGGCTGTAAGCAGCATGTGCTCATATTTACGGCGCAGCGTGACATCCATAAATAGGCAGTAGTAACCGCTGATGTCATTAAAATAATTTCTGATCTCCTGTTCGATAAGTATGAAACAGACTTCCATATCAGCGAGCTTGTAAGAAAATTCCTGCTGAACAGAATTCTTTCCAATCTCTTTTTCAGAAACCGGTGTAAGAGCATCTTTTTTCCAATTAAGATATTCAAAACTTGCAAGTTCCTGCGGATCAAGCCCTGAGAGCTCTTTGAAATTTGAGTTCATTCTAAGAACTTTGTATTGTTCATCGCATACAAGAACCGGCAGGGGAGTGTTTTCGATAAATATGGACATTTCCAGACCCATATTATTGAAATCAGTTACATCCTTACCAATTCCGCATGTTGCTATAATATTTCCGAAGTCGTCATGAATAGGTGCTTTTGAAGTACTGAGCTGTTTAACGGAATCTTTAAGCTGGACCGTTTCCTCAAAAACCATAAGCTGGTTGTTTTTGATAACTTCTTCTTCTGAGTCCATGCAGATAACACCTTTTTCAACTTCTTCTTTTGACACATTCCAGATGTACTCGTGAGTTTTCATATAACAGTCTTCCTTGGAACGTCCGACAGTATTTGAAAACTTTTCGTTTACTGCAAGATGTATTCCGTCGATCCGCTTTACCCATACCATATCCGGAACCGTATCGATTATTGTCTGCAGAGCAGAATGTGTGATCATTGCATCGAAATGGGAGCGCATAAGGACTAAGAGCTTGGAGAACAATCTGCCTATAACCGTAATATCAAGTCCGTACCAGACCTGATCAACAAATTCTAAAAAAGGAGTCTCTGAATAAACCGGCCCTAAATATGCAATACATGTATATTTCATCTTTGTTTTTATAGAAAGCAACAGGTCTTCATCATCTGTTATTAATAATGAATAACAGTTTGACGGAATCTCGAAACCGGAAGTCTGCTCGATTTTTTTCCAATCACAGCTTACACGGTTAGGGACTGAAGCTTCCTGTAATTCTTCAATCAAAGAAGCATTTTTTACCTTATGAAAAATACTCAGATGAAGATCAAACATACTCTTACCCCTCTACTTTTCAGCGACTTGATGCATTAAATCACTTTTATCATAACATAATAGAAAAGCTAAAAAAACAGATAAATGTAAAGTTTAAAATAAAACACAAGACGTACCAAAAGCAACAGATAACTCTTGGTACGTCTCGAAAAAAAAGAGGTTTATATTTTTAAATAATATCCCTGCGGCGGATATATCCGGGTTCGTAAGGTTTTCCGATGAGTTCCTTTGTCCTGGAAATATTAGCCCATTTATCAACTATCTGACAGTCAACAGTAACATTTTCACCGACTTTTGCATAAGCAAGGAGTATCGAATTCTTAACAACAGCTCCTTTTGCAACGTGTACGCCACGACCGATGATACTGTTCTCAACAGTACCCTCGATAGTGCATCCGTTTGAAATAAGTGAACCGGTTACATGTGCGCTTTCAGTGATCTTCGAAGGACTGGAGTCGGTTGTTCTTGTATAAATAGTCCAGTCATGACGGAATACTTCCCTGATGGAATCATTTTCAAGCAGTGAGATATTTGCATCGTAATAGCTTGTAAAATCATCTATAGCTGCAAAATATCCCTTGTGGGCGATACCCTTGATCTTAAGCTTGCCTTCTTTACATTTAACATCTATCATCTGGGCAAGAGAGAAAGCAGAAGAGTATTCAACTGTTTTCTTTACAAGCTCAATGAAGAGTGACTTCTTCATGATGCAGGTGTCCATGTAAATGTTCTTTTCCTTTGTGTTTCCGTTATTGTCTTCTATTGAAAGAACATTTCGCTCTTTATCAAGTGTGAGATAACGGCAGTTAAGGAAATGATCTCTTGCATTATCAACCTTGTGATAAAGCATGGTAATATCCATTCCCGATTCTACATGAAGATTTAAGAGTGCTTCGAAATCCTGCTTAAATACCATGTAACTGGGCATTATAACAACATAATCCTGCATCATACGGCGGATATAGTCAATATTGGTAAGATACTCGGAAACATCAGTATCATAAATATCGTTTACAAATCCCTGTCTTCCGTAAAGAAGCTGGATCTTGCCGCGCTTCGAGTTAATATTGTAATGACGTCCTGTTCCTAAGTGCTCTGTAAGAGAACGCGGGTTATCATGAAGATATACCTGTATATTATTAATTCCACTGTTTGAAAGGTTTGAAATAGGGAAATCGATAACCCTGTATCTTCCGCAGAAAGAGAAAGCTGCGGCAGGACGATAATCCTGTAAACCTCTTATATTTATTCTTCTGGGTGTTGAAGCAATAATGCCGAATGCTTTAGCCATTTTATTCTGCCCCTTTCACATTTTTTGAAACAAGCAGGATGTTTTCACTGTCTGCACTTCCTACTTTTGCGCCCTTACCGATCTTAACCTTATCCGCAACGAGGGCTCTGATAACCGTTGCGCCTTCTTCAACAACAACACAGGGCATAAGAACCGAATCAATAACTGTTGCCCCTTCCGCAACAACTGTATCAGTAAAGAGAACGGAATTCTTAACATTTCCTTCTGCACGGCTGCCCTGTGTCAGATATACTTTTTCTACTTTTGCATTTTTACCTATATATGCCGGAGGTGCGGAGATATCTTCCGAATAGATTCTCCATGTATGGTCATCAAGATTGAGATCCTTCTTTTTCTCATCAAGAAGATCCATATTTGCTTCCCAGAGTGAATCGATGGTTCCTACATCTTTCCAGTAACCCTTGAATTGGTAAGCTATAAGATTTTTGCCTTCTGAAAGCATCTGAGGAATGATATTCTTACCGAAATCATGATCCGACTCATTATCCTTCATATCAGTTATGAGCATTTTTCTAAGAAGCTTCCAGTTGAAGATATAGATACCCATTGAAGCAAGTGTGCTCTTCGGATGCTCCGGTTTTTCCTCAAATTCAACAATCTTGCCGTTCTCATCGGTATTCATTATTCCAAAACGGCTGGCTTCTTTAAGCGGTACACTTAAAACAGCGATAGTTGCATCTGCATTCTGACGCTTGTGTTCATCAAGCATCTGGTCATAATTCATCTTGTAAATGTGATCTCCTGAAAGAACGAGAAGATATTCAGGATTATACTGATCGATAAAATCGATATTCTGAGAAATAGCATCAGCTGTTCCGCGATATACATCGAGACCCTGTTCTGCCTTTTCTCTGGGTGTAAGAACGAATACGCCGCTGTCTCGTGTATCAAGCCCCCAACGACCACCTGCAGCGACATAGCTGTTTAGGAGTACTGACTCGTACTGTGTAAGAACACCTACTACATCAACCCCGCTATTTGCACAGTTACTGAGCGGAAAATCGATGATACGATATTTGCCGCCGTATGAAACAGCAGGCTTCGCAACCTTATTGGTAAGCTCTTTAAGTCTGCTGCCGCGACCGCCGGCAAGTATCATTGCCAGCATACTTATCTGCTTCATTAAAACTTCCCTCCGTTTTTGGATTTAATTAAATACATCTCTATAATACCACTAAACACTCTATAATTCCACAAAACATGCATAATTTTGTTGCAAAATTTATGCAAGTTGATGGTTGATTTATTTTTATGTCTAGAAAATATTCACAAAATGGGCTATACTATCTTTAATAGATATTCAGATGGAGGTATGAGTATGCAATTGTTAAAAGACAAGATCTTATCTGACGGAAGAGCGATCAATTCTGATGTATTAAAAGTTGACAGTTTTATTACACATCAGGTAGATATAGAACTGATGGAAGCAATGGCGGAAGATTTTGCGGAGCATTTTAAGAATGAAGGCATAACGAAAGTTGTAACTATCGAAAGTTCAGGCATTGCCCCTGCCATGATGACTGCAAAAGCAATGAAGGTACCTTTGGTAATATTAAAAAAGCAGCCTTCAAAGATATTAAACGGAAGTCTTTTACAGACTGAAGTTACTTCCTTCACAACGGCAAAGACATATGAACTTACCGCTTCACCGAAATTTCTTAAAGCAGAAGATCACTGCCTCATCATAGATGATTTTCTTGCAAACGGCGAAGCTGTTACCGGAGCCATAAGGCTTCTCAGAATGGCTCATGCAACTATCGGCGGTGTTGGAATACTTATTGAAAAAACTTTCCAGCCGGGAAGGAAAAAGCTGGAAGGTGCAGGTTTTGAGATATACTCACTTGCAAGGATAAAATCAATGAAGAGCGGACAGATCGAGTTCGAAGACTGAAAACAAGGCGGCTATAAGCGTATAGCCGTCTTTTCTTATGACTATTTAAATATCAGCTTCACAAATCCGTCACATATGGAGAGTAATATACGATACAGTGTCTTGAAACGACTAAAAATAGAAGTAAAGAGAGGGAATGATCTTGTTAGAAGTAAAAAATCTGACTAAACGTTATGGCAGCAATACTGCTGTTGATCATCTTGATTTCAAGATTGAGTCCGGACGTATATATGGATTTCTTGGTCCGAACGGTGCCGGAAAATCAACTACAATGAACATGATAACAGGTTATCTCGCAGCAAGCGAAGGTACGGTTCTTATCGATGGTCACGATATTTTGAAAGAGCCCATCGAAGCAAAGAAACATATCGGATATCTTCCGGAAATACCGCCTCTTTACATGGAAATGACGGTAGAAGAGTATCTGGGCTTTGCTGCTGAATTAAAACAGATAAAAAAATCCGAAAGAGCCGCAGAGATCAATAATGTCATGGAGCGTACAAAGATCTCCGACATGAGAGGACGTCTTATCAGGAACCTTTCAAAAGGTTATCGCCAGAGAGTCGGAATTGCCGAAGCTATCCTCGGAACTCCCGACATCATTATCCTTGACGAGCCTACAGTCGGCCTTGATCCCAAACAGATCATCGAGATCAGGGAACTTATCAAATCTCTCGGTGAAAAGCATACAGTTATTTTAAGCTCCCACATTCTGCAGGAGATCAGTGCAGTCTGTGATCATATAATGGTCATCTCTCACGGAAAGCTTGTTGCTTCGGATACTCCCGACAAGCTTGCAAATTCCATGAGCGACGCAAATACCATGCACCTTCTTGTCCGTTCTTCTGAAAATGAAGTTAAAAAAGCCCTGGAAGGTCTGGATGCTGTTAAGAATATCAGATTTGAAGCCTCCGGAGAAAGAGGTTGTTCAAAGGCTGTCATAGAAAGCAATTCTTCAGTTGACATCAGGGAAGAAGTCTTCAGACGTATGGCTGAAAAATCACTTCCCGTACTTGATATGCACTCAGACGTACTTTCACTCGAAGATGTATACTTAAAACTCACAGGCGCTTCTAAGGAGGGGGATAAATAATGCTTGCTATATTTAAGAAGGAATTGAGGCAGTATTTTTATTCTGTAACAGGCTGCCTTTTTATTGCTGTAAATCTTTTTGTTATCGGTATTTATTTAATGGCAAACAACTTTGTCGGCATGAGTACTTCGACAGCTAATGTCATGGATAACGTCCTTTTCGTTCTGCTGATAATGACACCGATACTTACGATGAGGATACTTGCAGAAGAGCAGAGACAGAAAACCGACCAGCTCCTGCTGACATCGCCGGTTTCCGTGGTAAAGATAGTTCTCGGTAAATATCTTGCCGTAATTGCAATCTTCTGTGTACCGGTAATTGTTTCGTGTCTCTTTCCTTTGATACTGACACCTTTCGGAAAGGTTGATTATGCCGGCTCCTATCTTGCAGTAGCAGGTTATTTCCTTTTCGGTGCTGCATGTATCGCGGTTGGAGTATTTATTTCCTCGATCACAGAAAGTCAGGTGATAGCTGCCGTTATCTCATTTATCGTGCTTTTCCTGACTTTCCTTATGAAAGGTATTGTAAGCATTCTTACAAGTTCCGGTGACAATCCGGCAAAATACTTAAATGCTTTTGATTTCCTTGGCCGTCTTGATAATTTCATGACAGGTGTTTTTGATGTAAAAGAAGCCGTTTATTTCATAACCGTTATCGTGCTGATGCTTTTCCTTACTTATCAGTCGATCATGAAGAGACGTTACAGTATTTCAAAAAATACCCTGTCCCTTTCGGTTTATTCAAACCTTGTGATCGTGATCGCCATAGCCATCAGCATTGCGGTTAACCTTCTGGTTGGTCAGATTCCCGGTGTTTATTCCCAGTTTGACCTTACAAGTAACCGGATGTTCACACTTACAAAAGACTCTAAAGACTTTATCACTGCTCTGGATAAGGATATAACGATCTATGTCCTCGGAACGAAAGAGCAGCTTGAAAATTACGATTATAAAGAAGTTACAAATACTTTAACACAGTACAGTGAATTATCAGATCATGTAAAGGTAGTTTATAAAGACCCTACACTTGATCCTACATTTGCACAGCAGTTTACAAGCGATAACGTTACGATCGGATCACTGATTGTTGTTGCGGGAGAGCATTCAAAGGTTATTTCAACCTCATCTCTTTATGAAAGTGATATAGACTATCAGACTTACCAGCAGACAAGAACCGCTTACGACGGTGAAGGCCAGATAACTTCGGCTATTTCTTATGTAACAAGCGATGATCTGCCGAAGCTTTATGTTATAACCGGACACAACGAAGCTTCTCTTTCTGATTTCACGAGACTTAAGAGTGCCATTGACAAACAGAATATCGAGACTGAGGAATTACAGCTCATAGGCGCTGATGCCATACCTGATGATGCTTCGGCAGTAATGATCCTTTCACCTAAGGGAGATTATTCAAAAGATGACGCCGAAAAGATCAGCAATTATCTAAAAAAAGGCGGAAAGCTGATAATCACTTTGAACTATACTTCAGAGGAGACACCGAATATCGACTCTGTCCTTAAGGCTTACGGTGTAAACCATGAAAACGGAATAGTATTTGAAGCAGATCAGAACAAGATGGTGCAGAACCCGATTTACCTTCTTCCTCAGGTGGAAAGCACTACCCTGACAAATTCGCTGCTTGCGTCAAACCTGCCGGTTCTTGCGCCTCAGGCTTCAGCATTTACGGTAAGCAACGATGCGGTACCAAGTAATGCAGAACTTGAAGAAGCACTTGTTACTTCAAAAGATTCATACTTAAAGAAAGATTTAAACAACGCTGATAGCTCAGCCAGATCCGAAGGTGACCAGAGCGGACCTTTCGATATAGCAGTTTATATCAGTGATTCTGATACAAATGCAAAGATTGCCGCATTCTCAACAGATTATATTTTTGAGGATGAGATCGACATGAACGTCGTAGGTGCCAATGTTTCAATGGTTACAAATGCTTTGAATGATATGGTGGATCAGAAGATCAACACGACTATTCCTGCTAAGAGCTTCAGCAATGAATATCTTACGGTTAATGCCGGTACAGCAATGCTCCTTTCATTCCTGCTGATACTCGTACTGCCGCTTGCTACACTTATTACCGGAATAGTTGTATGGTACAGAAGGAGGAAACGCTGATGGATAAAAAGCAGATAAGAAATCTGGTCATTCTCCTTGCCGTACTCCTGATCTGTATAGTCGGATATTTATGCATGAAGAATTTTAACGAGAGTGAAGAAGCAGCTTCTGAAGCTGCTTCCGAGGCAGAAGAGAAGGGAACGTCCATAAGCAGTATCAGCGCAGATGAGATCGTTTCATTAAGCTGGAAATATGACGGAAAAGACGTTAAGATCGACAAAAAGGATGATGGACTCTGGTATTACGGTTCAGCAAGCTTAAATGCTGCAAAACCTTCATCCATGACCTCTGATCTGGCAGATCTTTCCGCAAAGAAAACTTTAACCGGAGATGATGTCAATCTTGACAGTTTTGGCTTAAAAGAACCGTCAAACGTTATAAAGGCCGAAACATCAGGAGGAGAAAGCTTAACCGTAAATCTGGGTATACAGAACACGATTACTAACGAATATTATTGTTATATTGGTGATGACAGTTCAAAGGTGTACACGATTTCCACAACTCTTTATAATGATTTTGATACTGACCCCGAAAGTCTGAAAGCGGAATAGAAAACTTGCAAATATAAAGGCGTTGGTGTAGAATGGATAAATGCTTGAATTTCTTAATGAGATTCAAGCATTGTTCTTTATTTTTAAGGGATGGAAATATGTGTGTGTGAAAAAAAGGAGGCTAGGATTTTATGGATTATGAAGATTTATTAGGTATAGGGATAATTGGTCTCGGGCTAATGGTTATTATGGGAGCTATTCTTATTGCTCTTGCAATAGTTTATGTTTTAAATTCATTAGTACTTATGAAAGTCTTTAAAATATTGGACTACGAGAAACCCGCTTACGCATGGATACCTTTCTATAATGCGTATATTCTTGCGAGTGAGATCTCAGACGGACTCAAGAATGTACACGTTCTTTTGGTTGATATTCCGGTGGACGTGTATAAATGGCTCTGGCTTATTGTGAGTGTAGCATGTTCTACAGTCTCTAATTTTATACCTTATGTCGGTCCGCTTCTTTCAATAGCGATATCGGTTATTTACTATGGCGATCTTTATGCCCGTGTTTATGCACTTATAACAGGAAATAAAGTTGAAGATGAGACCGGTTTAGGTATCGCTTCAGCATTTATTCATCTTATATATTACATTCGTGTGCTCATGCATTCAATTGACGGAACTGAAAGAGTAAAGTTCAGAGAAACTGATGAACTTATCTACAGGGAAGTTGATAATGATTTTACGAAATAATTGTTAGGAAACGAGGTTTTAGTTAAACAAATGGCAAAGGTTAGAACAAGATTTGCTCCTTCACCTACAGGAAGGATGCACGTTGGAAATTTAAGAACAGCTCTTTATGCGTACCTTATTTCAAAGCACGCAGGAGGGGATTACATTCTCCGTATCGAGGATACCGATCAGAACCGTGAGATGGAAGGTGCGGTGGATATTATCAATCGTACTCTTGAAAAGACCGGACTTATTTATGATGAAGGTCCCGATAAAGACGGCGGAGTAGGACCTTACGTTCAGTCTGT
>CAJORC010000327.1 GCA_905236615.1 uncultured Lachnospiraceae bacterium | reverse complement strand
CTTCCGAATACCCAAGGCTCTATGCCCTCGTATTCCGTATACATCATATGTCCCAGCTCTTCTATCTGTCTGTAAATATCATCATTATATATATAATAACACTCGGATTCCTGAAGATCACTGTCTTTTCCGCGATATCTGAATACTCCGTTGCCGAAAAAATCAAAGCCCGTGCGATCTATCGTCCTTATTCCGCCCAGCCAGAGATCGCCGTGTATCGTGTAAGGTTCTTCATCCCGTTCCTTTACCTCCCCCGTTTCCGACACTTCATACATATCAAAATACGGATAGACCGACTCCGTGAGACTGTCATATTTATTCATATTCATCATACCGCCGTTATATGGTCCGTATTTCTGAACAAGAAGCTCATCCCTGCCGTCTCCGTCACAATCGGCTATGGCATAGTATTTATACGCTGTCCATGAACCCGGAGAATATGACTCTTCATCATCTGTCAATATCTCCACGGGATAGCCGTTTATAATATCGTTTTTGTTATAAATGTCCACAAGATATTTGAGGAATACATCATCCTCGGGTCTGTTGCTCTCCCGCATTTCTCCTTCGCTTGTACCTGTTCCTGCCTGCATTACAGGCGTCATACAGCCTGTAATGCCCGTTACCGCAGACAGAAATGCGGCGGCTAAAAATATTTTACTTTTCATAGACTTTATTTGTTCTCCTCTTATCATATCAGTGTTGATTTATAATAAAAAATCTTCTACGGGAATTTAATACATATCCTCGATACTGATCAGCCTGCAGTTTTTGGCACTCTTTTTAACATCATCAGTGAATCCGTTCAAAGAAAAGAGACAGATCAACGGATCGGTCACGGGCAGATATCTGATCTTGCCCATGAAATTCTCAAGTTCTGTCTTGTCAAAAGGAGTATTCTTAAATTTACATTCACCTGCGAGAAGTATTTCTTTATTATTTTTGCCAAGAAGGTCTATTTCAATCTGTTTTGGCTTATTATCTTCGTCAAGAACAGAATTCTGGTATTCTTCTATTTCAGTGAGAACCGGCAAACCATTCTTACCGGCATGTTTCATCAGGTATTCTTTTGCCATCTTTTCAAAAACATTTCCCATGAAATCATGTATATGCTCTTTCACATTGGAATAGTAGTAGGTGGCACCATTTCCGGCATTTATAAGACTTGCTGCCCTGCTTACATATTTAAACCAGAACTCGAGCATGGTGTCATTTAAGACATAATATGGCTTTTTGGACATTCTTTTTTCAAGCACTTCCGCTTTTAAAAGAACCTTTAAAGGGTATGTTACATCATCGGAGCCAATGTATGAGGCAATCTCACTGTTTTTGGTGTGACCCGTTGCAACTGCGGAAACAATGGAATTATAAAGAGCCGGACTCTTCTTATCGCTTGTAACGATGGTTTTGATCTGTTCTTCCGTAAAGTATCCGCCTATGGAGTAAAACTGTTCTATTATGTTTTCTTCCAGAGAAATATTAGGATCAAACTGTTCTACATATTTTGCAACTCCATTTGACAATCCGTAGCATATGGCCTTTTCTTCATAATTATATCCATCAAGAAATTCAGAGGTCTCAAGGTAATTAAATGGTCCAAGCTTCAGTTCCAGACTGCTTCTTCCGTGAAGAGGGGCTGATTCTGACAAAACCTCATCTTTCATGAAACTTACAAGAGAGCCGCAGAGTATAAAGAAGAGATTTCCTTTCTTCCAATTAGTATCAATGACCTTTTGAAGTAATGACTGGATATACGGGCACTGTTTTGCAAGGTAAGGATATTCATCAATGAAGAAGATGAGCCTTTCTTTTTCCGCCTGTGTTCCTATATATTCGAACAGATTCTCAAAACTGTTGAAGCTGATATTTCCAACCATATCCGGAGCAAGTGCAAAAAGAACGGACTCTGTCATCATGGAAAGCAGTTCTGCCTCTTCACGTTCAACAGCAGTAAAAGATATCCTCCTGCAATCGTGTTCCTGCATAAATTTATTGATGAGCATTGTCTTGCCAACTCTTCTTCTGCCGTATAGAACTGTCATTGCAAAACCATTCTGCCTGAATTTTTTATCAAGAGCCTTAAGCTCAGCGACTCTGCCGCGAAAAACCTCTTTCATAATATCACCCTCAATCAAACAAAAGCTATTAAGCCGAAATAGATTTAGGCGAAATGTATTTCGGTTGATTGGATTATAGTGAATTTAAATTTAAAAATCAAGTGTACTTCCATCAGAAGAATCCCTGAGTAAAAATGGGTAGGTGTCATTCTGAGGAAGCCTCTGCGCCTCAACATTTCAAAGACCATCACGAAGGAATTTAAAGAGATCCATCACAATAATTCCTTTTTCATCCTTTGTCGTATTTAAACCGTTCTTAGTTATAATGACTTTATTAAAAGAATCATCTATATTGTTAAGAGATCTTTTTTCCTGTGCTGATTTTTGGGGATCATCCATCGATAATGCTGATTGCACATAATATTTTTTATCTCCAAATGAAGCGATAAAATCAACCTCTAAAGATTTCTGCGCATAAATTACATTTCCGTTTACGTCTGTTCTGTCTGTTTTTTCATTTATTTCAACATTACCTACGTCAACAGTAAAGCCTCTGTACCTCAGTTCATTGTAAATGATGTTTTCCATCAGGTGCGTTTCTTCTATCTGCCTGAAATTAAGTCTTGCATTGCGAACGCCCACATCCTCAAAATATATCTTATAAGGTGAACCGATATATTTCCTGCCCTTTACGCTGTATCTTTTTGCCTTGGAAAAAACAAAAGCATTTTCGAAATAATCAATAAAATTTGTTACCGTATCATCTGATATTTTTTTGTTCAACACACTTGCAAAGGTATTAGCTATTTTGGCAGGATTGACTAAAGTTCCGATATTTGAGGCAACTACATCAAATACATCAGATAACTCAGCTTTTTTTCTGACACCGTTATGCTGTATGATATCCTTGAGATAAGTTTCTTCGCAGAAACTTTTCAGATACGAGATTTTTTCTTCTTTACTGCTCATCTGTGCAACAAGAGGAATTCCACCGGTCTCAATATATTCTCTCCACAACTCCGCTTCCGTCACATGGCTGCCCTCGGTGTATTCAGAAAAAGATAGAGGCAATACATGAATCACACTGCCCCTGCCTTTAAATTCAGTTGCAATATCCGATGACAAAAAATTTGAATT
>CAJORC010000326.1 GCA_905236615.1 uncultured Lachnospiraceae bacterium | reverse complement strand
GGCAATCGAGGTACTTAATAAGATCATCGATAGTGGGATAAATTATCGCTTCAATATACAGGCGAGATATGAAGTCGGTTTCGATGACGAAATGCTTGATCTTTTGAAAAAGGCAGGCTTTTTTGAACTTGATCTCGGTATAGAATTTGTTGATGATGATTCATTTAAGACTTATCATAAAAAATCAACGAAAACGGAAATCGAGGAAGCAATCAGGAATATCCAGAGACATGGAATGGCAGTAAGAGGTCTTTTCATTCTTGGTTCTGACAACCAGAAAAAAGGATGCGGAAAGGAGCTTGCCGACTTCGTTATAAAGAACAATATCAAAGGTGTTCTTATACAGTGCATGTATTTTGTTCCCGGAACACCGGTTTATGAAAACAGCAAGGACAGGCTTCTTCATACAAGGTGGGATAAGTACAATGGAAACACAGTACACTATCCGAAGAATATGACACCTTATGAGCTTCAGCTCGAAAACATAGATGCAAGCAGAAGGATATATTCCATACCCCGCCTGTTCAAGGCACTTCTTTTCGAAGACTTTGTCCATAAAGTTTTATTCGTCGGTGAATTCTTCTGGCACATGAGCATTCGCTCAGACTTAAAAAAGGAGCTGCCGTATCTGAAATCTGTTTCGGAAAATAATCTTAATACGGCAAAAAGTTATCTGATTAACTAAGAATCTGATATTTAAGTCACTATAATTTAGCATCTATATCTGATATAATCGGAGAAAAGTAATAAGGAGAGGAGAACACTAATGGTCAGACCGTCACTGGAGGAGGTCAGACAGATTGCCGAAAAGGGAGAGTACAAATGCTTCCCCGTGAGTGCGGAACTGCTGTCTGACAGAAGAACACCTATTGAATTACTGAAAATACTTAAAAATACGTCGGCTCATGTATTTATGCTTGAGTCAGCAGAGGCACATGAACAGTGGGGAAGATACAGCTTTCTGGGATATGACCCCAAACTCCTTATAAAATGCAGGGCAGGAGAATTCAGCATCGGGGATGTAACATTTAAGAATGACAGACCTGAGGACTCGATAAGACAGCTCCTTTCGGAGTACAAGAGCCCTAAGATCGAGAGCCTTCCGCCTTTTACCGGCGGACTGGTCGGATACTTTGCATATGATTATATAAAGTATGCCGAGCCAAGTCTCAGGCTTGATGCAAAAGATGACGAGGGCTTTAACGATCTTGATCTGATGCTTTTCGATAAGATAATAGCATATGATAATTATCGTCAGAAAATAATTCTCATAGTTAATATCAAGCTTGATAATTATGAGATCAATTACAATAAAGCGTGCAGGGAAATTGAGGAAATGAAGGAGCTTATCGATAAGGGTACTCCTATGAAAGACAGCTCCGGCCGCTTAAAGAGTGAAGTAAGGCCGCTCTTTGATAAAGAAGCTTATTGTGCCATGGTAAGAAAGGCAAAAGAGCATATCAAGGAGGGTGACATTTTCCAGATTGTCCTTTCAAACCGTCTGGAGGCGGACTTTGAAGGAAGCCTGCTCGACAGCTACAGGATATTGAGGACTCTCAATCCTTCACCTTATATGTTCTATTTCTCGGGAAGTGATATGGAGGCTGCGGGAGCATCTCCCGAAACTCTTGTAAAACTTGAAGACGGTATTCTTCATACATTTCCGCTTGCGGGCACCAGACCGAGAGGAAAGACAAGAGAAGAAGACGAGGATTTGGAGAAAGAACTTCTCGCTGATCCGAAAGAGATCGCAGAGCACAGTATGCTTGTTGATCTCGGAAGAAATGATCTGGGAAAGATCAGTAAGTTCGGAAGTGTAAAAGTTGAGAAAGCTTATGCGATACAGCGCTATTCACATGTAATGCATATCGGTTCCACGGTAAGGGGCGAGATCCGTGAAGGATCAGACGCAATGGATGCGATAAATGCAGTCCTTCCGGCAGGAACTCTCAGCGGTGCGCCAAAAATAAAGGCATGCCAGCTTATCAATGATCTCGAAGACTGTAAGAGAGGAATATACGGAGGCGCTTTCGGTTACCTGAGTTTTACAGGAAACCTTGATACCTGCATAGGCATAAGGCTTGCATATAAGAAAAACAATAAAGTATTTGTGCGCAGCGGAGCAGGTATAGTGGCGGATTCCGTTCCGGAGAAGGAATATCAGGAATGCATAAATAAGGCGGCAGCGGTAGTTAAGGCATTAGAGGAGGAGTGTGTATGATAGTTCTTGTAGATAATTATGACAGCTTTTCCTATAACCTTTATCAGATGATCGGTGAACTGGAGCCCGACATCAAAGTCATCAGAAACGATGCAATGACTGTTGCAGAACTTGAAGCAATGGAACCTGACGGGATCATTCTTTCGCCCGGTCCGGGAAGACCGGAAGACGCCGGAATCTGTATAGAGACTGCAGAAAAATTATCGGGTAAAATTCCGATCCTCGGAGTATGCCTCGGACATCAGGCAATCTGTAAAGCTTTCGGAGCGACTGTATCTTATGCAAAAGAACTTATGCACGGTAAACAGTCAGAGACCGAGATCAATACAGACTCCCCGATCTTTAAGGGACTCGAAGAGAATATCAGAGTAGGAAGATATCACTCACTTGCAGTTCTCGAAGAAACACTTCCGACTGAGCTTAAGGCTATAGCAAGAACCGCTGACGGAGAGATAATGGCTGTGCAGCACGAAAGCCATCCCACTTTTGGATTGCAGTTCCATCCCGAATCTATCCTTACCCCGAGGGGCAGCAGGATGTTAGAGAATTTTCTTCAGATCTGTAAGAAGAATCAGTAAGATCGGAGTCGAGCACTTCAGTTGATTGACGCAGTTGGATGATCAGTAAATATTATCGGAGGTTACTATGAAGAAAAGATCAAGAAAATGCGGCGTACTCATGCCGGTGTTTTCAATTCCTTCAAAGTATGGAATTGGATGCTTCTCAAAAGAAGCTTATGAATTCGTTGATGCACTTCAGGCAGCAGGCCAGTCCTGCTGGCAGCTTCTTCCGCTGGGACCTACGAGCTATGGCGACAGCCCTTACCAGTCATTTTCAACCTTTGCAGGAAATCCGTATTATATCGATCCTGAGACACTTATTAAAAAAGGCTGGATAAGCAAAAAAGAATGTGACAGCTACGACTTTGGAAAAAACAGTCAGAAGATCGATTACGAAAAAGTATGGAACAACAGATTCAAACTCTTGAAAAAAGCATTTGAAAACAGCAAGATTGAAAAAAATGCTGCCTTCAAGAAGTTTGTAAAAGACAATGCTGACTGGCTCGAAGACTACGCCCTTTATATGTCGATCAAGGAAGACAACGACAGCAGATCATGGGCTGAGTGGGATGAGAAACTTAAGCGCCGTGAAGAAAAGGCAATAAAAGATGCGAAGACAAAATTTGCCCGTGAGATAGTTTTTTATGAATTTCTCCAGTTTGAATTTCTGGAAGAATGGACAGCTTTAAAAAAATATGCAAATGAAAAAGGCATCGAGATCATAGGAGACATTCCGATCTATGTTGCCTTCGACAGTGCGGATGCATGGGCTAATCCGGAACTCTTCTGGTTTGATGAAGAGTGCAACCCTGTTGCGGTTGCCGGATGTCCGCCTGATGCTTTTTCTGCCACAGGTCAGCTTTGGGGCAATCCGCTTTATAACTGGGATTACCAGAAAGAAACCGGATATGCTTGGTGGATAAAGCGTCTTGCAAAATGCTTTGAACTTTATGATATGGTACGTATAGATCACTTCCGCGGTTTTGATGCTTTCTACTGCATACCGTATGGGGCTAAGGACGCAATACACGGTAAGTGGAAGAAAGGTCCCGGATATGCTCTTTTTGCGGAAATGAAAAAGCAGCTGGGAGACAGACCGGTCATCGCAGAGGATCTGGGATTCCTTACTCCTTCAGTATTGAGACTTGTTGCCCGTACGAAATATCCGGGAATGAAAGTGCTTCAGTTTGCATTTGACTCAAGGGATGATTCGGATTATCAGCCGCATAATTACAGCAAAAATTGTGTGGTTTATACAGGTACCCATGATAATGAGACCACCCGTGGATGGCTCGCTTCGATTTCGCCGAAGGATAAGGCTTATGCTCTTAAATATCTGCATCTGGAAGATGTAAAAGAGGAAGATCTTACATGGGAATTTATCCGGGCTGCTTACATGAGCGTGGCAGATCTTGCTGTTATACCTATGCAGGACTTTCTTAATCTGGGATCAGAGGCGAGGATAAACCAGCCTTCGACACTCGGAAAGAACTGGCAGTGGAGAATGAAGAAATCAGCATTCACCAAAAAGCTTCAGAAGCGAATGAAAGAACTGGCTAAGCTTTATGCCAGATGAGGATTATGAAAAATTATATAGTATTTGATCTTGAATGGAATCAGGGCTCTCCACTGACCGAGAATCCGAATATCCCTTTTGAAATAGTGGAGATCGGAGCGGTAAAGCTGGATGAAAACAAGAATATAGTTGATACCTTTAATGAGTATGTTCATCCGCAGGTATATAAAAAGATGAACTTCATGACCCAGCAGGTTATACATCTGGACATGGAGGAACTTGAAGATGCGGAGATTTTTCCTTATGTTGTAAAGCGCTTCTTGAAATGGTGCGGGGACGATTATATATTCTGCACATGGGGAAATTCCGACCTGACAGAGCTCCAGATAAATATGCGCTATTACGGTATCGATCCCCTTTCGGAGGGGCCGCTTAAATTCCTTGATGTTCAGAAGCTTTTCAGTATCGTTTATTCTGATGGTAAGAGCCGCAGGGCACTTGAAACGGCAGTTGATTTCATGAACATCGAGAAGAATGATATGTTTCACCGGGCTGACAGTGATGCTTACTACACAGCGATGATCCTTAAAAAAATGGACAGGTCCGATGTTGAGGACTATTATTCTCTGGATGTTTTCCACAGACCGAAAGACGCGGCATCTGAGATTCATGCAAAATTCAGGACTTACTCGAAGTATATCTCAAGGGAATTTGAGTCGAAGCAGGAGGCTCAGAAGGAACCGGAAGTATCGCTTTTAAGATGCTATATCTGCGGTGAGATCATAAGGAAAAGCATACCATGGTTCACACTGAACAATAAGCATTACTACTGTGTCGGAAAGTGTGAGGAGCACGGGCTTATGCGTTCAAAGCTTAGGATAAAGAAGGTCGGGAACGGCAACATATATATCGTTAAAACGGTCAGAACTGCAGCCAAAGAAGACATTGAAGAATTAAAGAAACGTGAGCGGAAGTCAAAGACTCAGGCTGCGAAACTTGCGGCGATGGAGCAGAAGGCAAGAGGCCGGAACCGCAGGAAATCTATAAAGAAAGTGAAATAAAGATAAGAAATGAGACTCAGAAATATTCCGGGAGCCAGAGAAGCAGTGGCTCAGGACAGAAGATGCGTGCAGAGCAGCGAGGAAACAAAGCAGGGCTGGAAGAATATATTCGGTAATGATAATCCGATCGCTGTTGAAGTCGGGATGGGCAAGGGAAGATTTATAACCGATATGGCAGTAAAGTATCCCGATATCAATTTTGTAGGTATTGAAAGATATGAGAGCGTAATGATAAAGGCTCTGAAGAAACTCGATGAAATGGAAAAAGAGCCTGAGAACTTAAGGTTCATCCGTATGGATGCTGCAGAGATAGAGCAGTTCTTTGCAAAAGGTGAAGTTTCGAAAATATATCTGAATTTCTCCGATCCATGGCCGAAGGCAAGGCATGCAAAGAGAAGACTTGAATCAAGGGAATTCTTAAAGATCTTTTCGGGGATTCTTGCTGAAGACGGGATCATAGAATTTAAGACGGATAATAAAGATCTGTTTGATTTTGCATTGGAAGAGATCGAGCCTGCAGGCTGTGAGCTTCTCTATATGTCGAGAGATCTGCACTCGGACGAGGCGGAAATGAAAGACAATGTCATGACGGAATATGAAGAGAAGTTTTCTGCTAAGGGAAATCCGATATTTAAGTATAAAATTAAATTTAAATAATGAAAAACGCGGGAGTTAAAAATACTTCCGCGTTTTATTATGTCTTTTATCAAAAATCAAAGTCATCAAATTCCGAACCGTAACGGCGATTGCGTTTAAGAATATTCCGGCGTCTGCGGTTTGAATAACTGTTTTTCCTGAAGAGAAGCCAGAGAACCAGAATAATTATCAGAATGACAGCGGCAACGATACCGATGATTATAACAGTCTTTATGTTGACGTATATAACTTTCTGTTTTTCTTCGTTATCTGTCTGCGTATTGCCTACGGGTTCCACATTTCCCGAAACGGAAGCTGTTCCGAAACTGAATTCATGAGTTCCCGAATCAAGAAGACGGAGCGAGGTGCCTCCGACATAAACTCCCTCATAGCTGTAATTGATCTTGGCTATGTCCTGAGGATCTTCCGTATCATAACTAATATCATAGGTCAGGTCGTCAAAGCTTGCAGTGTTTGGAATGATACAATAGCCGGAAGAGTCAAGCTCCAGAAGAGATTTCGTACTTCCGAATATCGAGCTTTCCGTATCAAAGAAGTCGGATGAAACAATATTGAAGCTGTCTTCATTATCGGAAACATAGAGCTTCTGGAAATTGTTGAAGCCGTATTCAAAAAGCTCTGTCGTATCTGTGTACTGATAGGTCGGTTCACATTTCATTATTGTACATACAAGATTCATTCCGTTCTTTTCAGCACAGGTTACGAGAGTAGATCTTGCAACATTCGTATATCCGGTCTTTCCCCATGTAATATATTCATAGGCGTAGTTGTTGCCGGGATACATTTTGTGATGGTTAGCAAGATCAAAAGTATCCGGCTGCGAAACGGAAGCTTCCACTCTGTAGTGGTTCGTTCCGGCAATTCGTCTTAAAGTTTCATTATTGTTAAAAGCTCTTGTGATAAGAGCTAAGTCGTGGGCGGTTGTAAGATGCTCATCATTAGGAAGACCGTTTGCATTTACAAAGTGGGTATTGGTGCATCCAAGCTCTGCTGCACGCTCATTCATCATTTCTGCAAAGTGCTCGATCGAGCCGCCGACATGTTCGGCAACGGCAGAGGCAACCTCGTTGGCAGAAGCAAGCATGACACAGTAAAGGGCTTCTTCCATTGTCATAGCCTGACCTTCATCAATACCTACATTAGAAGAGCCGCGGTCGATTCCGTAAACTGCTTCGTGTGAAAAAGTAACGATCTCATCTAATGAACAGTTCTCGGCAGCAAGCAGGCAGGTCATTACCTTGGTGGTGCTGGCGGGATAGTGTATCACATCCGCATTCTTTGAATAAAGGATAACGCCTGTATCGGCATCCATAAGTACTGCGCTTTCAGAACATACCTTAGGCGCCTCCGGCCAGCCCGGAATTGAATCAGTGGAAGCGCTCATAGCCATTCTGGCTGCATTTATATCTTCCCTTGTCGGTTCATCAGCATAAACACTAAGGCCGGAAAAAAGGCTCCCGGCAGCGATAAAAACAGCCGTAAATAACGACAGGGCTTTTTTGTAATTATTAAACAAATCAAATACCTCGAAAATCTATATTAAACCTAAATCGTAATTATCTTAATAAAAGTGAATTTTCAAATATAAAACAAGAAAATGCATTATATTATAATACAATAATAAGAAACTAATTTCCAGTTAAGTTTTAGTGAATTATTATCGTTTGCCCGAAAAAAGTAATTGATCCAAATCAAAATACAGCACTTTAGTGTGTTAAATTAATAACGCTTGATATCGCATAAAATAGGGTTTAGAATAGGTTTTAAAATTGAAAAGGAAGGTATAGAAAGTGGCAGTACATGTTGTTAAGGAGGCACAGAGATGTCTCCAGTGCAAAAACCCCAGATGTAAACAGGGATGTCCGGTCGAGACCGAGATCCCGGAAATGATAAAGCTTTTCCTTGAGGGAAAAAGCAGGGAAGCAGGCAGGGAACTTTTTAAGAATAATCCTTTAAGTGTTGTATGTTCTTTAGTTTGTGACCACGATGCCCAGTGTGAAGGCAACTGTGTTCAGGGAATAAAGGGCAGCCCTATCCACTGGTCGAGTATTGAAAACTATATTTCCGATGCATATCTTGACCGCTTTGCAGGCGACGAGATTGAGAAGAACCATATCAAAACCGCAATAATCGGAAGCGGTCCCGCAGGTCTTACAATTGCGATAATCCTTGCCCTCAGAGGCTATGATGTGACTATCTTTGAGAGCCGCGACAAGATAGGAGGAGTTCTCCGTTACGGTATACCGGAATTCAGACTTCCCAAGACGATCCTTGACAGATATATGAAGAAGCTCGATATGCTCGGAGTAAAGGTAAGACCAAATACTACTATAGGCGGTTCGCTCAATATAGATGCACTTTTCCGTGATGGTTACAAATCAATATTTATCGGAACCGGTGTCTGGAGACCGCAT
>CAJORC010000325.1 GCA_905236615.1 uncultured Lachnospiraceae bacterium | reverse complement strand
TTATTGTTGCACCTGTATCGCGGAGCAAAATTGCACGGATATAAGTTACAAATGCAGCAGGTCCTACAACATCATAGAAAGAGATTCCGTGATAGCTGGGATTTGCCTCTGCAATGTTCGGATACTTACCGCTTGCCTTCCAGTTAAACTTACCTGACTCAACGATTATTCCGCCGAGGGTAGTTCCGTGACCGCCGATGAACTTTGTTGCTGAGTGAACAACGATATCTGCACCGTGCTCGATCGGTCTGATGAGGTAAGGTGTTCCGAAAGTATTATCAATAACAAGAGGAAGACCATGCTTGTGAGCGATTTCTGCGATGGCATCGATATCCGGGATATCACTGTTCGGATTACCAAGAGTTTCAAGATAGATTGCTCTTGTATCGTCTTTGATAGCTCCTTCTACTTCGCTTAAATTATGTGCATCAACAAATGTTGTATTAATGCCGTACTGAGGAAGTGTGTGAGCAAGAAGGTTATAGCTTCCGCCATAGATGGTCTTCTGTGCTACAACATGTCCGCCGTTTGCTGCAAGTGCCTGAATCGTATATGAGATAGCTGCTGCTCCGGATGCAACTGCAAGTGCTGCGCTTCCGCCTTCAAGAGCTGCAATTCTCTTTTCAAGTACGTCCTGTGTTGAGTTTGTAAGTCTTCCGTATATATTTCCAGCATCAGCAAGTCCGAATCTGTCAGCTGCATGCTGGCTGTTTCTGAAAACATAAGATGTTGTCTGATAAATCGGAACCGCTCTTGCATCTGTAGCGGGATCCGGCTGTTCCTGTCCAACGTGAAGCTGAAGTGTCTCGAATTTATAATTTCCCATGATTTTTTCCTCCTACTGAATACTCTTTTTTGTTCGTGTTTTTCTTTGTTGGATATATCCTATCACTATAATAGGTATTTGTATAATCGGTAAAAATTATCTTCTGTTATAATCTATGCCTATAACAAAATTCAACTGCCCGGAAAAGAATTATAAACACGTAAAAACCGGCAGCTCTTTTTCCGGCTGCCGGTTCTATATTCGGATATATTATTACAGTGTCTTCTTGTTTTTTATCTTAAAGCTCTTTAAGTATTCTTTCTGCTCCGGTGAAATACGGTAGCTCTCAACGGCTTTCTGAATGCTTTTATTATGCGTCCATACATCCAGCTTTTTATCCGTTATAAAAGAAACCGTCTTATCATACTGTTTCGCAAGTGCTGTTGCGAAGTACCATGCGATCATCATATTCACATAGTACTCTTCCGATCTGAGCTTCGAAACCATCTCAGGATATTCAATATCAAAATCCTCATCCAGAAAATGCTCCATCAGCATCCCTACCCCGAACCTGATCGTGTAGGTTTCCTTCGACGAAATCCAGAGCCTTATCTTATCCAGAAGCTCCGCCCTGTGTTTCTTAAATACTTTCGGTGATAACTGGTCACAGGTAGCCCAGTTATCAATAAATGGAAGAAATTTTTCCAGCTCTTCCATGCATTTTTCATAATCCTTCATAGTTGAAATAATAAAGCCGTGAAGCTGGTTTTCCTCAAAATAGCGATGAGGAAGTTCATTTAAGAAATCTTCTATCTCTTCTCTCCTTGCAAATTCCTTTGCCATTTTTCGTAATTCCGGCGTTCTCACACCTATTATCGTTTCATCGGAAATATTCGGAATGATCTTTGTCTGGAGCTTTCTGTATTCATTATCCTGCTTTTCAAATAACGAATCCCTGATCTCGTCTGATATCATAACAAATCCTTTAAGGTTTTTGAATCAAGGTAATTATTGACTACATCGTTCAAACCTTCCCAGAAATCTATTGTCTTGCAGGTCGACCGTCTCTCGCATTCGGAAGCACCTTCGGCAAGACAGCTCACGGGAGCAAGTTCTTTTTCTGTAAGTCGTAAAATCTCTCCAATCTTATATTCATCGACTTTTCTTGTAAGACGGTAACCACCGCCTTTTCCCTGTGTTCCCTTCAACAATCCGTTTTTCGTAAGCGCAGGCAGTATCTGTTCAAGATACTTAAGCGACAGTCCCTGTCTGTTTGCCACTTCCTTCATTGGAACAAGTCCATTTTTTTCATTAGAAGCTATGTCGATCATAACTCTAAGTGCATAACGTCCTCTTGTTGAAATCATTTTTTTATCCCTCTTTGCATCTTTATAATCCTAGTATTTCAATAGGTATTATAATATTTAACACAACATAAGTCAATACCTCCTTAGCCAAGCAGTTTCAGTATCTCATCGTGATTAACGCTTCTTATATAGCCCTTTAATTTCTTATATCTTCCGACTTCTTCTTCCGGTATCTTGTACTTTTCAAGTCTAGCTATCACCAT
Organism: uncultured Lachnospiraceae bacterium; assembly: GCA_905236615.1. Classification (GTDB taxonomy): domain Bacteria; phylum Bacillota; class Clostridia; order Lachnospirales; family Lachnospiraceae; genus NK4A144. Next base: position 6,088 of record CAJORC010000325.1, on the reverse strand, counting down.
ATCGGCGCTGTCAAAATCATGGACACTCACATACTCAAGAATTGCCTGATATGCTTCTTCAAGACTGTCGTTATCTATAAGTTTCTTCTCCGGTCTGCCTTTTCTTTCTTCTTCCATCACTTTCTTTATATCATCAGTGATCTTCTCATAGACCTGTACCAGCGCGGGAGAAAATTTCATTACTCTGGATACTCTGCTCTCATTGCCCCATTTTTCAAGTGCTGCTGCCCTCTCCGAAAGTCCGATGGCACCGGCAAGTCTTGCAGAACTCTTCAGCGAATGAACTCTTATCGTATAATCTCTGATATCCTCTTCCATGATATCCTTTATCATGATATTCATCTTTTCTTCTGCTGTATAAGCGAATTCTTCCAGAACTTCAGCATAGATATCAGCATTTCCGGAATTTCTTATTCCCTCGGCAACATCCAGACCCTCGATATTATTATAGGCCGCAAATCGTACGGAAGCATCTTCCACTACCCTGCTGTCATCATCCTTATATGAACCTTCTATGATAAGGTCATCATTTAAATGATTTCTTATCATATATTCAAGAGTCACAGCCTGCACGGGCTTTGAAAGATAATCATCAAAACCTTCTTCAAGGAACTTTTCCCTTGCACCCGATACAGCATTTGCCGTAAGTATTATTATCGGCGTATCTTTATTCTTATTTTCCGAATCGGGCAGATTTCTGATAGCATGCATGGCCTCGCTTCCATCCATCCCCGGCATGCGGTGATCCATGAAAATGATATCATAATGATTTCTCTTTGACAGCTCGATGCTCTTCTGACCGTTTTCCGCCGTATCTATCTTTATCGCCGTTCTCTTAAGAAGACTCTTGATCACCTTGAGGTTCATCACGGTATCATCAACCACAAGTATTTTTGCTCTCGGCGCTATAAATGGATTATTCTCTATATTTACATCATTTTTGATTCTCGCTCTTTCCTCAAAGTTACCTATCGGTTCATTCTTAACTATCCTCTGGGAAAGCGTAAAATGAAATGTTGAACCCTCTCCGTAAACACTTTCCACTTCAAGCTTAGAGCCCATCATTTCAAGCAGGCTTTTAACAATATTCATGCCGAGACCCGTTCCCTCGATGGTTCGGTTTCTCTTCTCCTCAATCCTTTCAAACGGCGAAAAAAGCTTCTCAATATCTTCGGGCTTGATTCCGATACCCGTATCCTTGACGCTGAAATCTATGATTATCTCATCGCCTCTTCTTCTTTCTTCCTTTACATTAAAGTATATTCCGCCCTCTTCCGTATATTTGGCGGCATTACTGAAGATGTTCAAAAGAACCTGCTTTATTCTTATTTCGTCCCCCAGCAATACATCCGGAAGACCTTCATCAACTTTAACACTTACAAACAGATCCTTCTTTTCAACTCTGGGCCTGTTCATTACCAGAGTATCATTAAGGAGTGATGAAAGGCTGTACTCTACAGGAATTATCTCAAGCTTCCCGGCTTCGATCTTCGAAGTATCAAGGATATCATTAACAAGCCCCAGAAGGGTATCCCCGGCGCTCTGGATATTCTCGGCATACTCCTTTATACTTTCATCCTTCGACTCACGAAGGATCATCTCATTCATACCAAGAATGGCATTTATAGGCGTCCTCATCTCATGGGACATATTTGAAAGGAATGCGGATTTAGCCTCGTTTGCAGCCTTCTGTGTATTTATCTCTTCCTGAAGCTGCCTTTCCTTTTCCTTCTCATGCAAGACAGCGATCTCTTCGGAAGTTGTCATCATGAAATGAAACATTCTTTCCATAAGAGGCTGCTCGCCCAGAGATGTGGAGTAATCCCTTTTTATTGTCTTGCCTGCTTTTGACGGATCTTTCTTTCCTTCTCTGAATGCTGTTGCCACAAGAGCGCAGTTAAAAAGCATAACCCTGTTTCCGACTTTTGCGACCTCTCCGAAAGCCGAGGCTCCGACAACATTATCACAGACATCCGTATAAAATCCGATCTCTTTTTCTTCAATTCCTCTTAAGAATGCCTGACGGTTGGCACATATTGAAAGATAGAGCACCTGCGGCTGAAACTCTTCTATCTTGTATGCGCATTTCAAAGAATCATTTACTATCTCCCGCGTATTTCCTATAGACAGATAGACCTTATCGCCTTCTTCTATTCCCGAAGTAAATATCAGATTTCTGTCTTTGTCCATGCCGGCAACAGCCCGCGCTACCTTTACTCCCCATCTCCGCATAACGAGCGGGAACTCCAGCGTGTTCAGGAGAAAACTTTCATCCTGTTTTATACCAAGATATTTACTGTATAGATTTATCGCAGGCTCATTATCTATTTCACAGACAGCATGCCCTCCATTCATTTTTGTGATAGTGTGTTCTCTTCCAAGTGTCTTCCAGCCAAGACTGTGAACAGAAATACATTCCAGATCTTTCCCGGAAAAAGCAATTACAGCTACACCCTGTTTTATTATCCTGTCAGTAAAGACAAGAAACTTGCTGATATCGCTGACTTCACCGACTTTTCCCCATTCTCCGGCAGCTCCCGAGCCGAAAACAACAAGGTTTTCACGGAATCTCAGATTCTTTAAGAACGCGTCGCTGTCTCCTATTGTCGTGGTATTCATTATGATTTCCAGCGCCTTGAGATTTTCGATTCCCTCTGCATCCTTTATAAGTTTCTCAGCTGTTTCCTTTTCTTTTCCGTCTTCACATGAATATCCGAAAACACGAACCCTGCCGGATTCGAAAAAGTAGAAATGGACAACTGAAATGTCAACACTAAGTTCTCCGTCATATATTTCGCAGGCAATTGTCGAGCCTGCGATCTTTATTCTTCCGGAAAATCTTTTTACGCAGTCAATTATGTCAAGAATAAACTGTTTATTCTCGTATTTGGTCGTAGATATATGGCAAAGCACGTCCGAGGCATCTGTAAAAAATTTTTCGTGTTCAAATTTCTGCATATACCTCAAAAGTTCTTCTGTATTTGTTATTCTAAAACTCAGCTGCTTCACTATCACTACCCCCGATACTTATATAAATAAAAGCCTATCTTTCCGCAGGCATTCTGTATTACCCGTGAAAAATAGGCTTTTTTTCTTCGGAATCGTATCTGTCAGATATTTCAGATATTCTTTCCCTTTTCCCTCAGGTAAGTAAGCACCTCTCCATAAGTAATAAGGTCTCCCATGACTTCATCGACATTCAGTATCTTGTACAGTTTGTATCCGCTGTCGAGAAGACATTCAAAACGGCAAACAAACATTGCCTCGGGAACCATATTAAATTTGAATGATTCTATATCCGGTGTATCGCTTGGAATCGTCACATAGATATAGTTAAAATCATGGATCGTTACATACCCACCGGGAAATGCAGGATTTTCAAATTTCTCATCGAGAATAACTCTGGGATAACAGCGTCTTCTTTTAACACTCGGAAGTACATATTTAACCTTTATCTTCCTGAATTTATCCCCGGCATACTCCTCGCTTCCCTCTTCCATAACAGTAGCTATGGAATTCACAAGTTCTATCCAGTCATTCCTTCCGCCATGAAAATCATTTATCTTCATGGAATAGTTCCATGCCGAATCGCCCAGCTGTCTCACATTACAGACAGTTGCAGAAAGGGTGATATCAAATTCTGTTTCCCTGAAATGCACAAGAACTTCTTCATCATCTTTTACATAATACGGACTGTCCAGTGACACAGAAAGACCCGACTCAGAAACATCAACCGTCTGGCAATAAAACCTTCCCTGTTTAGAAGTAAATATGGCTCTGAGATTTGCCTTTTTTCTGTCTTCTGTTCTCCTGTGCTTACCGGACTTATTTCCCGGTTTAAATCGGGAAAAAAAGAAAGTTTTCTCTTTTTTTGCAGTTTCTGTATCCATTGACAACTCCCCTTTCGTAATAATTTTCCCCCACAAATTAAAATAGTAACCTCTCTCTATATTATATTATCGTATCAATCCTTTTTTAGGAAAAGTAGTATTTATTTACAAGATTTTCATCCTTTTTTTGTATATAATACACAAGCCTCATGGAATTTTTCAAGCCTTTACAAAAATCCTCTTCGGTGTTACTCTCAAATAGTATGTGTTTTTAATGATTAAGGAGCATTGTTTATGATAAAACTTATTGCAACAGATGTTGACGGCACCCTCGTTAAGGACTCATCTCCCGAGATTTATCCGGAGATGATCGAAATGATAAAGAAAATCCGTGAAAAGGATATCATCGTATGTATCGCCAGCGGCAGACAGTACTGCAGCATAGCAAAGATGTTCAGTGAGATCGCGGATGACCTTATCTTTATCGCCGGAAACGGTTCCCACATAAAATGCCGGGGAACTGATATGAATATAGTAAAGATGGAGCGCAGTTATGTTGAAGAGCTTGCCTTTGAACTCCGGGAGCTTAAAAAGACTTATGATTTCGAAATAGCTTATGAAGCTCCGGGACTCACTCTCATAGAGTCTGACAACGAATACTTCATCCATATCATCCGTGATAATTACCGTAATGAAGTACGAATGGTCAAGGATGCCCTCAAAGAGCCCGTAGATATAACGAAGATCTCTATCTTCAACCGCCCGTCAATAAGGGAGCTCGGCGAAACAGTTCTCATACCCAAATGGAAAGACCGTCTTCGTGCCGTAATGGCAGGTGAAGACTGGGTTGACTTCATGGACAAGTCAGTTGATAAAGGGAATGCTTTGAAAACCATTCAGGATTTCTTCCACATATCGAAAGACGAAACTATGGTTTTCGGGGATAACGGAAATGATGTGGGCATGCTTGAAGTTGCCACAGAAAGCTACGCTGTGGAAACAGCCCCCGATGAAGTAAAATCCCATGCTGCACATATCTGCGGTTCATGGAAAGACAAGGGTGTACTGAGAGTCCTTGAAGGTATTTACGGCAAAGTTTAACGGTCTTCTGTCTGATGCTTTGAAATTACGTAGATCATATCAAGATCAAGTGTATGATAACGCTTGTAGAGTCTTATTGTAAGAGACAGCATCACGGCCGTAACCGAAACAGATACGACAATACCGGTAAGTACAAGACCTGCCGGTATAGGATTTATATAGCTCGAAACAGAAAGGTCACCGTCTGTAATGATCGGTGCCTTTCTGCCTCTTATATAGCCCATGGATGCAAGAAAAAGAAATGTTCCCGTATCCATGATATTCATTCCTATCAGCTTCTTTATCAGATTGCGGTTAAAAAGCAGACTGATAAAACCAATCCCGAAAAGCAGTATCGCTGCCGCTTCCTCGTAATTGTTCAATAAATTTTCCAGAATCTGCATCTTTCCATACTCTCCTATATCTGCCCTCTATCTGACTGCAAACTTCGATATCTCATAATCAAGCTGCGCAGCCTTTTCCTGGGCTTTCTGTGAAGCCTCCTCCAGATCGGCGGTCTTCATCCTTATATCCACGATGCCCTTTGCGATACCCTCTACGCCCAAAGCACCCTGTCCGCTTACATCGCTGATCTGCCCTATCGAAGCCATGAGCGAATCTATATCTTCCTCCAGATCTCCTGACATTCTTTCAAGTTCCTTCAAAACATCATCGACATAAGCAGCATAATCTTCACTTTCGTGCAGATAATCATTTACAGATCTGATCTCCGATCCCGAAATCTCTTCTGAAGTGTCATCTGCTGCGAAACTTCCCATATCATCTTTTTCCCTGACAATGACATCTCTATCCTCAGCAGATGCAAGAGTTTTCACCTTACCATTCGTCAGAAGTTTTCTTGCCACATTTGCAAGACCTTCAACCGATGAAACAACTTCCTGCGTAATCTGTCTTATCCGTACTATCGATTCCGAAGACTGTTCCGAAAGATTTCTTATTTCTTCCGCTACAACCGAGAAACCTCGTCCTGCCTCTCCTGCCCTCGCCGCTTCGATAGCTGCATTAAGCGCAAGAAGGTTTGTCTGGTTCACAATCCCCATTATCGAATCGCTCAGACCGTTTATCTCTTCTACAACTTTGACTCTTTCAAGTGATTCCTCCAGTTCGGTCTGGATATCATCATTCCTGCTTTCCGTCACGGTAACGATATCTGCTGC
>CAJORC010000324.1 GCA_905236615.1 uncultured Lachnospiraceae bacterium | reverse complement strand
GAAGAGCATGAAGACAGGCGGATGCGGCGAGTGCCAGACATCATGTCAGTCAGCCTGCAAGACAAGCTGCACAGTAGGAAACCAGTCTTGTGAGAACAAGAATAAATAATATTCCTGTGCGGGATTGATAACTTTTTATGGGTTAAAGGGGCGCGAAAAGAACTTGTTCGCGCCTTTCTTTATTGAAATGATATCGGGTGGTCGGATCAGTTGATACTGATATTATAAATATACAGAAAGCAGATAATTAAATGATACACGAATATAAAAATAATGGCTACAATATTGTAATGGATGTAAACTCGGGTGCAGTACATATAGTAGATGAGATAGTCTATGACCTGGTTCCGCTTATGGAAGGGAATCTTGATGCATCGGCTGCAGAGCTTATGGAAAAGACTTCAGGAAAATACAGCGAGGAAGATATAAAGGAAGCTGCTGCAGAAATAAAAGAACTTGCAGAAAACGGTTCGCTTTATACTGAAGATATATACGAGTCTTATGTAGATAAATTTACTGAATTGAAGGTTAAAGAGCCCGTAGTTAAGGCTATGTGCCTTCACATCGCACATGACTGTAACCTTCGCTGCCAGTACTGTTTTGCAGAAGAGGGAGAGTATCATGGCAGACGTGCACTTATGAGCTATGAAGTCGGAAAGCAGGCTCTTGATTACCTTATGGATCATTCGGGAAACAGGGTTAACCTTGAGGTTGATTTCTTCGGCGGAGAACCCACAATGAACTTTGACGTGGTTAAGCAGCTTGTTGCTTACGGACGATCACAGGAAAAGGCAAGAAATAAAAAGTTCAGGTTTACTCTTACAACAAACGGTGTGCTCTTAGATGATGAAATACTTGAATTTGCAAATAAAGAGATGGGTAATCTCGTTCTTTCGATAGACGGCCGTAAGGAAATTCATGATAAAATGCGTCCTACCGCTAATAAGAATGTATCATCTTATGATCTGATCGTGCCTAAATTCCAGAAGGCGGCTGAAAGCAGAAATCAGACAAATTACTATGTGAGAGGAACTTATACTCATTATAATACAGATTTTGCTGCGGATGTACTTCATCTTCATGATCTTGGATTTGAACAGATTTCGGTTGAACCCGTTGTGTGTGATCCTAAGGAGCCTTATGCACTTACGGATGAAGATATACCGAAGCTTATGGAGCAGTATGATATTCTGGCTAAGGAGATCATTAAGAGGAGAAAGAGCGGAAGGTTTATCAATTTCTTCCATTTCATGATCGATCTTGAAGGCGGTCCGTGCATTGCAAAAAGGCTTTCGGGATGCGGCTCAGGAAGTGAGTATCTGTCTGTTACACCGTGGGGAGACCTCTATCCCTGTCACCAGTTTGTAGGTGAAGAACAGTTCCTTCTTGGAAACGTATGGGATGGTGTGGTTCATCCTGAGATCACAGAGAAATTCACACGCTGTAATGTATATTCAAAGCCGGAATGTAAGGAATGCTTTGCGAAGTTTTACTGTTCAGGCGGCTGTGCTGCCAATTCATGGCATTCAACAGGTGATGTGAACGGAAATTACAGGCAGGGATGTGATCTTCAGAGGAAGCGTATCGAGTGTGCAATAATGATAAAGGCTGCGCTTGCCGAGGCTGAGGATGAAGCTGAGGAAGGTAAGAAGAAAGAAGCATGAAAGAAAAATGGCTGGTGATCACAAAAAGCGGTGATTATCGTGCTTTGGGCGAAAAGTACGGTGTGTCGCCGGTTATCGCCCGGATCATGAGGAACAGAGGGATAACGGACGATTCGGAAGCCAGGGCTTTCTTAAATACAGGTGTTGAGGGCCTTTATGACGGAAAGCTTTTCAAAGATTCGGAAATTCTTTTGGAAACCTTAAAGAAAAAGATAGAAGAACATAAGAAAATCCGGGTTATCGGAGACTATGATATAGACGGAGTATGTTCTACCTATATTCTTATGAACGGGCTGAAGATCGCGGGTGCTGAAGTGGATGAGAAAATTCCCCATCGTGTAAAGGATGGCTATGGATTGAATGAAAATCTTATCCACTCGGCTTATGATGACGGGGTTGATACGATAATCACTTGTGATAACGGAATTGCTGCCGTTAACGAGATAAGTCTTGCGAAGGAACTTGGGATGACGGTGCTTGTAACGGATCATCATCAGGTTCCTTTCGAGGAAACAGAGGGCGGAAAAAGAGAAATACTTGTCGATGCATTGGCTATAGTAGATCCGCACAGGGCGGGCGATGATTATCCCTATAAGAGTATATGCGGAGCAGTAGTAGCATGGAAATTGATCG
>CAJORC010000323.1 GCA_905236615.1 uncultured Lachnospiraceae bacterium | reverse complement strand
GCAAGCGCAAAGCGCGCAGGTGAGTGAACACTTTTGTAAAACATACGAAGGAGTATATCATGGCAAGAAAAAGAATAATCGCCGGCAACTGGAAGATGAATATGACTCCCAGTGAGGCAGTAAAACTTGTAGATACATTAAAAGACCTTGTAAAGAACGACAACGTAGACGTAGTATACTGCGTACCTGCAATTGACATCGTTCCTGTAGCAGAAGCTGTAAAAGGCTCAAACGTAAAGATCGGTGCAGAGAACTTCTACATCGAGGACAAGGGCGCATTCACAGGTGAGATTTCAGCACCCATGCTCAAGGATGCAGGTGTTGAGTACATCATCATCGGACATTCAGAGAGAAGAGATATCTTCGGCGAGAACGATATCCTTATCAATGCAAAGGTTAAGAAGGCATTTGCAGCAGGCTTAAAGCCTATCCTCTGCTGTGGTGAGTCACTTGCACTCCGCAAGGCTGACACATACAAAGAGTGGATCGAGAGACAGATCACATGGGATCTCAGCGGCGTAACAGCTGATCAGGTTAAAGAGCTTGTTATCGCTTACGAGCCTATCTGGGCTATCGGTACAGGCGAGACTGCTACAGCTGATCAGGCTGAAGAAGTTTGCGGATTCATCCGTGAGCTTATCGCAAAGCTTTATGATCAGGCTACAGCAGATGCAGTTCGTATCCAGTACGGCGGATCAATGAATGCAGGCAATGCAGCTGAACTTCTTTCAAAGCCCAACATCGACGGCGGACTTATCGGAGGAGCTTCACTTAAGCCTGATTTCGGTCAGATCGTAAACGCATAAATTATATTGAAAAGACTGTCGCAGCCGCGGCAGTCTTTTTAACTATTCACACCTTGCAGGTGTGAACAATTACTCTTTGTTACAGAAAGGCATTAAGGCTAAGCACATCTTGACAAAAAACCTTATAAAATCTACAATTAAGTTAATTATGACTATTTATGCGTGATGATAGCAGAGAGGATACGAAGATAACTATGAGCAAGGAACTCGCTAAAAATTATGACCCGAAGGCGATGGAAAATCGCATTTACAGTAAGTGGATAAGCAATAAATACTTTCATGCGGAAGTAGATAAAAAGAAAAAGCCTTTTACAATAGTAATGCCCCCGCCGAATATTACCGGTAAGCTTCACATGGGACATGCTCTTGATAATACGATGCAGGATATTCTCACAAGATTTAAGAGAATGCAGGGCTATAACGCATTATGGCAGCCCGGAACAGATCATGCGTCTATAGCAACAGAAGTTAAGATCATTGAGAAGCTTAAAGAAGAGGGAATAAGCAAAGAAGATCTCGGAAGAGAGAAATTCCTTGAAAGAGCATGGGACTGGAGAAAAGAGTACGGAGGAATCATAACTTCACAGCTCAGGAAACTCGGAATATCCTGTGACTGGGACAGAGAACGTTTTACAATGGATGATGGCTGTAATAAGGCAGTCAAGGAAGTGTTTGTAAAACTTCATAGAAAAGGACTTATTTACAAGGGCAATAAGATGGTAAACTGGTGCCCTGTATGTCAGACAACGATATCGGATGCAGAGGTAGAGTATCAGAATCAGGATTCACACCTCTGGCATATTAAATATAAGGTAACGGGAACAGACAGATATATCGAATTTGCAACTACAAGACCTGAGACAATGCTCGGTGATACTGCGGTGGCAGTACATCCCGGAGATGAAAGATACGCAGACCTTGTAGGAAAGACATGTGATCTTCCTTTCGTAAACAGACAGATACCGATCGTTGAGGATGATTATGTAGACGTAGAATTCGGTACCGGTGTCGTAAAGATCACACCTGCACATGACCCTAACGATTTTGAAGTGGGAAAGCGTCATAATCTGCCTGTTATAAATATAATGAACGACGATGCTACCATTAATGAAAACGGCGGCAAGTTTGCAGGTATGGACCGCATGGCTGCAAGAGAGCAGATTGTTAAAGAACTTGACGAGATGGGGCTTCTTGTTCGCATAGAAGATTACAGTCATGATGTAGGAACACATGACAGATGCCATACTACAGTAGAACCGCTTGTTAAGCAGCAGTGGTTTGTTAAGATGGATGAGCTTATAAAGCCTGCTTCGGAAGCAGTAAGAAAAGGTGATATCAAGCTTATTCCGGAGCGTATGGACAAGACTTATTTCAACTGGACCGATAATATCCGTGACTGGTGTATTTCACGTCAGCTCTGGTGGGGTCACAGGATACCGGCGTACTACTGCAAAGAGTGCGGAGAAATGATAGTTGACTATGAGATGCCCGATACATGTCCTAAGTGCGGAGGAACACATTTCCGCCAGGATGAGGATACCCTTGATACATGGTTCTCTTCGGCACTCTGGCCTTTCTCAACTCTCGGATGGCCTGAGAAGACACCCGAGCTTGACTATTTTTATCCGACAGATGTGCTGGTTACGGGATATGACATCATCTTCTTCTGGGTTATCAGAATGATTTTCTCAGGATATGAACAGATGGGAGATAAGCCGTTCAAGACTGTTCTTTTCCACGGACTTGTCAGGGATGAACAGGGACGTAAGATGAGTAAGTCGCTTGGAAACGGTATCGATCCTCTTGATGTTATTGATAAGTATGGTGCAGATGCATTAAGATTTACCCTGATCACAGGAAATGCTCCCGGAAATGATATGAGATTTTCTTATGACAGGGTTGAAGCATCCAGAAACTTTGCGAATAAGATCTGGAATGCATCGAGATTTATCATGATGAATCTTGATGGTAAAACGGTAACAAAACCGGAAGCCGATGCATTGGAAGATGCTGATAAGTGGATCCTGTCAAAATGCAACGACATGGTTCGTGATGTGACAGAGAACCTTGAAAAGTTCGAACTGGGTATTGCAGCAGCAAAGATATATGATTTCGTATGGGAATCACTTTGCGACTGGTATATTGAGATGGTCAAGCCGAGACTGTATAATTCGGATGATGCAGCATCTCAGAACGCTGCACTCTGGACTTTGGAGAACGTTCTTACCGATTCACTTAAAGTTCTTCATCCTTACATGCCTTTTGTAACTGAAGAAATATACTGCACACTTAAAGAAGAGACCGGCATTGAAGGGGCTGAGTCTGTAATGATTTCTGAATGGCCTGTATATTCCGAAGAGAGAAGGTTTGAAAAGGAAGCTTCAGATATCGAGATAATTAAGGAAGCCGTTAAGGGAATAAGAAATGTCAGAAGCCAGATGAACGTTGCACCGTCGAGAAAGGCTGAAGTTATAGTAGTTTCCGAGAATGAGAGCGTGAGGGAAGCTTTTGAACACGGAAAACTTTTCTTCGGAGCACTTGCTTATGCAAGCGACGTTAAAATCCAGGCAGACAAGGCAGGCGTCAGTGAAAATGATGTTTCGGTAGTTACTGCTCAGGCAAATATTTATATTCCGTTTGCCGAGCTGGTTGATATCGAAGAGGAGATAAAGCGTCTTGAGAAAGAAGAAAAACGTCTTACGGGAGAGTTAAAGCGTTCGAACGCGATGCTCTCAAATGAGAAGTTCCTGAGCAAGGCGCCTGAGTCCAAGATAAATGAGGAGAAGGAAAAACTTCAGCATTATGAAAAGATGATGCAGGAAGTTAGCGCAAGACTTGAGCAGCTTAAACATTAAATTCTAAGGGGTGACAATATGGCAGAAACCGAGGCTAAAAGAACAGGAAGACCTATGTATCATGTTAACTTTAAGGACAATGAGATGAAGGCTTTCCTTACGCTGGTAAAACCGAAAGAAGGAGAAGAATATGATGTTGACGATGTACTCGATTACATCGATTCTCTGGGAATTCGAGAAGGAGTAAAGAGCGCAAAGGTTACTGCCATGATGCAGAAGCACATTTATGGCAGAGCTGAGATCATTGCCGAGGGTGTGCCTGCAATAGATGGAAAAGACGGCTATTTTGAGTATTTCTTCACCCTTGATGAAAAAAAGAAAAAGCCGGAAATCCGCGATGACGGATCTGTTGATTATACAAGTGTTAACGTTATACATTGTGTTAACGAGGGGGATGTACTTGCGGTATATCACCCTGCTGAGAGCGGAACTCCGGGCATAACCGTTAAAGGGAAAACCGTTAATGCAAGAAAGGCAAAGGAGCTTAGACCGCTTTACTGTATCGGATGTGATTACGATCCGGAGACCATGACTTATACCGCAACTATAGACGGCAGGGTAGAAGTCAGCAAATCAAAAATCTCTGTAATGGATCTTCAGGAGTATACGAAGGATATTGATAATGTCTTCGGTGATATTAATTTTAAGGGAGACGTTATCATACACGGAAGTGTTAAACCCGGAGTACAGATAAAGGCAACCAAGAGTGTCACGATCGATAAAACACTGGAAGGTGCATCGATCACTGCAGGTGGCGATGTTATCATCAAGGGCGGTGTAATGGGCGGAAATACCACCAGAATACACTGCGAGGGTGATGTCATGGCTGACTTTGTGGAATATGCCGATGTCTGGTGCGGAGGCTCTGTTTCAGCCAATATCATATGGGGATGCAGGGTCTTTGCGAACGGTTATATCCACGCCACAGGAAAGACCGGTGCAATAATCGCCGGAAATGTTTATGGAATGTGCGGAGTGGATGTCGTTTTTGCGGGAAACGATGCATCCGTAAAGACAGTGATCTCATCGGGAGTAAAGGATTCCATCAGGAAAACGGTCATTCTCTGTGAGAAAAAAATAGAGAAACTCGACAGGGAGATAAATGACCTTGATGAGGAAATTGATGAACTGGAGCGTCTGATCCGCCTCGGTACTGCTGATGAATTTACGCAGAAAGAGCTCATGAGATACAGACGTGACAAGATTCAGAAAATAAGCGACAGAAAACAGACTACCGCTAAGAAGGATGAGGTATCCGAACTTATAGTAGGTGCCGAAGATGCGGAGATAACCGTTAATGATACGGCTTATCCGGGCTGCTATTTCCTTATAGGGGAGGAGCAGGTAGTTATTGAAGAGGAAAAACGCCAGATGAAATTTGTGCTTGATGAAGGCGGCAACATGATACCAAGGCCGATTGTTCACTGGTGATCAATGCTGATTGAAGGGGAAAGACAAAAATGATAGATTTTGATGCAGAACTTAAGAAATTTCATCCGTCATTGGAGATAGAGGATGCGGAAGATGCGATTTATAATCACGACGTATCTGATATGATGGATTTACTTTTATCGATATTGAATGACAAAAGCAGACCGGAATACAATACAGGCAACAATTGAAGAGACTGCGGATAAGAAAGATTGTTATTTGAGGAGAGAAGCAACCAATGAAATGCTATAATTGCGGCTGCACATTGTCGGAGGATGATTATTGTAATGCATGCGGTGCCGATGTCAAGATGTATAGGAAGATCGTGCACCTTGCAAACGCTTATTATAATGACGGATTAAAAAAAGCACAGGTCAGGGATCTTTCCGGAGCCGTTGCGTCACGTAAGCAGAGCTTGAAGTGCAACAGGAATCAGATAAATGCCAGAAACCTTTTGGGACTTGTTTATTTTGAAATGGGTGATTCTGTCGCAGCTCTTTCGGAATGGGTTATTTCGAAGAGTATCAGGTCAAAGAAGAACCCGGCGGAAAAGTATATAAATGACATTCAGGACAACTTAAATAAGCTGAATGCCCTGAGCCAGGCAATAAAGAAGTACAATCAGGCACTTTCCTACTGTAATCAGGACAGTAAGGATCTTGCAATCATACAGCTGAAAAGGGTTATACAGCTTAATCCAAGCTATCTGGCTGCATATCAGCTGCTGGGCCTTCTTTATATCGATCAGAGCGAATGGAATAAGGCAAAGAAGATTCTTGATCAGGCATTGAAGATAGATGTCAACAATACGAGAACTCTTTCCTATATGAACGAAGTTGAGGAAAGGCTCGCTGAGAAGGAAAGGCAGGCAGGCAGCAAAAAGCAGACTGCAGCAGGAAAGGCGCTCACAGGAGTAAATGCAAACGATGTTATCTCCTACAGGAGTGGAAACGAAACAATAATACAGCCGTTGAGACAGGCTGAGAGAAGCGCTTCGCAGACCTTCATAAATATATTTATAGGTCTTGTGCTCGGAGTGGCTGTCAGCTGGTTCCTTATACTCCCGGCGCGGATGCAGGCGAGCAATTCACTGAATTCGGAGCAGATAAAGGATGTTTCCACACAGCTTACGAGTAAATCGGCTGATATGGATGATCTTAATGCCGAGATAGCTACACTTCAGGATGAGAATAAGAGTCTTAAGTCACAGCTCGAGGAGTATACCGGAAATACGGGTATAATGCAGGACTACAATCTTCTTATGAAGGCGGCCAGAAGTTATATGGGTGACTCGGATGATGTCCTTACGATAGCAGGCTATCTTGAAGGTATCAATGCGGTCAGCGCAAATGCTGTTAACGGAACCGTTGTTGTTAGCGGAAACGGTGTTTCAGAGGAATTCATGAGCCTTTATAAGTCGCTTAACAGCGATGTTTCAGCTGAAGCAGCGGCTAAATACCTTGAAATGGGTATAAAAGAGTATAATGACGGTGATTATGCCGGAGCGATTAATAATCTTACCAGTGCTTACGAGCTTAATCCTACAAGTGATAAGGCACTATATTATCTGGCACAGAGTTATGTGAAGTCGGATAATAAGGACAACGCTACCAAGCTTTATAATGAACTTATAGATAAGTTCCCGAACTCGCAGTATAAGAACAGGGCACAGCGCTTTATAGATACAGGTGCAGTTGACGAATCCAAGGCAACTACCACGGATGAGGCAGCAGCCAATGAAGCGGCAGCACAGGCAGCAGCGGCACAGGCGGCAGCCGAAGCACAGGCAGCGGCAGCAGCACAGGCGGCAGCGGCGGCACAGGCGGCAGCAGCGGCGCAGGCAGCGCAGGAGGCGCAGGCAGGCCAGTAAGAATAATTGAAATAAGGTGGCAGGGTGAAGTTGTTCGTCCTGCCACTTCTTTTGAAAAGAAAGGAGCCACAAATGAGAGTATTGGAAAATCTTGAACCAAAGAAAGTGTTTCAGTTTTTTGAGGATCTGACACAGATACCGAGGGGATCGGGAAATGAGAAGGCAGTAAGTGATTACTGCGTAAAATTCGCTCAGGACCGGGGACTGGAAGTAAGACAGGATGAGCTTTACAACGTAGTGATAAAATGCCCTGCGACCGCCGGTTATGAAGATGTGGAAGGTGTAATACTTCAGGGACACCTTGATATGGTCTGCGAGAAGACAGAGGACTGTGATATTGATTTTGAAAAAGATCCGCTGAAAATTAAAGTGGAAGATGATTTTGTGACGGCGGAAGGAACGACGTTGGGGGCAGATGACGGAATTGCAATAGCTTATGCGCTTGCTGTCATGGATTCAAAAGATATCCCCCATCCTAATATCGAGGCGATATTTACGGTAGGAGAAGAGACCGGAATGGACGGCGCAAGCGGTATCGATCTTTCCGATATCAGGAACCGCAGACTCATTAACATTGATAACGAAGAAGATGGTGTTCTTCTGACAGGATGTGCGGGAGGATGCAGGGTTGAGTGTGTACTTCCTTTTCACAGATATCCTGCAAGCGGAATAAATATTTCGCTGAAACTTAAAGACCTTACGGGAGGACATTCCGGTACTTCCATAATCGAAGGCGGAGCAAATGCGAATATCATGCTGGTAAGGATCGCTGATGCAGCTGTAAGGGCATCAGGGGCGCTGCTCCTCAATATGAAGGGCGGTTTAAAGGATAATGCCATACC
Organism: uncultured Lachnospiraceae bacterium; assembly: GCA_905236615.1. Classification (GTDB taxonomy): domain Bacteria; phylum Bacillota; class Clostridia; order Lachnospirales; family Lachnospiraceae; genus NK4A144. The sequence goes on along the minus strand of CAJORC010000323.1, from coordinate 204 downwards.
CAGGGCGGCAGAGGCAGAGTTTATAGTTCCGGAGGACAAGGTCGGAGATTTTAAGGCAGCGGCTGAGGCGGAAGCAGGAAGGATCGAGAGCGAATATATCGTTCAGGATCCTTACATGACCCTTGAAATCAACGAGGGCGGAAAAGAAACGAGAAGCTGCATAAATGAGATAGGATTTAAGGCAATAGTCGGTATGGTATTCTC
>CAJORC010000322.1 GCA_905236615.1 uncultured Lachnospiraceae bacterium | reverse complement strand
CTTGCAATAAGATCACAGGCCATCGTTATAAAGGCACCCATCAGGAAAAGCGCAGGAATAACATGAAGCGGTCTTGTGGTCTTCATAATCTTTCTCAACATAAAAGGTACTGCGATCCCGATAAATGATACCGGTCCGGCGAATGCTGTCACAGCAGCCGAAAGCAGACTTGAAAGAATTATTATAAGAAGCTGGAAAGCCCTTAAATTTATTCCCATGGATCTGGCATAAATCTCCCCTATCCGGTAAGCTTCCAATGGTTTTGACAAAAGAAACACCGCAAAAGAGATAACCGTCACAAATACTGCCATTTCACCGCTCCCCGGAAAAGCCGCACCCGAAAAGCTTCCCTGTGACCAGCCGTGAAGATTCACGATTGATGATTCATCCGCAAAAGTTACGATAAATTCCGTCACCGCACTGCATATATAAGACATCATGATCCCGGCAACAAGAAGCACTTCCATGCGTCTTATCCTGAATGACAGAATGACTATGACCGCAGTTGATATCATCGCTCCCATGAAAGACGCAGCCATCATCTCCAGCGACAGTACCACCTGTCCGGCTTTGGTTACGATTATCATCATTATGGCCGCCATCATTTTAGCGCCGGACGATATTCCCAGAACATATGGACCGGCTATCGGATTCCGGAAAAATGTCTGTAAAAGATATCCCGATATCGCCAGTGCACCTCCCGATGCTGCAGCAAGCACTACCCTCGGAAGTCGTATTTCATAAATTATCTGTTTCCCGGTCAGATCAAGCGGTGAAAATAGATCAACTCTGACACTTCCAATTGACAGTGACAGAAAGAAAAGCAGCAGTACCGCCGCCAGAAGGACTATGTATTCTGTTATGAGGAACCTGTTTTTATTCATCAAGTTTTCTTATATAATCCCCGCTGTTATCATTTTCAAGCATCAGTCTTAAATTCCTGACTATATCTCCGGTTTTGGAAGCGTTCTGATAAAGCGAATCTTCCATATACCAGACATTATCTTCCCTGACTGCCTTAAAAGACGATAAAAGCCTGCTTTTATCAAGAAGCTCCGATTTATCCGAAACAGCCACGATAGCCCCGTCATAAAGCAGGATATCCGCTTCTTTTGCCTTCAGAAGAAACTCTTCCATAGGCATTTTTACTGTCGAACGCGCACTGTCATCTTTAAGGTCTGAAAAAATATAGTCTCCTCCGGCCATTTCTATCATTCCTGCCAATGCTTCCCCCGACTTCGGAACCACGACCTGGCCTGTTGAAGCTATATAAAAGCAGGCTACTGTCTTCCCGGTCTTTCCAAGACCTTTAAGCTCATCAACTGCTTTCTTCTGCTTTTCAAATGCTTCATCTGCTTCTTTTTCTTTTCCGGTAAGTGTTCCGTATACTTTTACCCATTCGGTGCGTCCGAGAGGATCCTCCTCTGACGAAGAACGGTCAATAAAAACAGGAATTCCCAGCGCCTCAAGCTTTTCTATGACCTCGCTTTTGTGAAGCACCATAAGATTCTCCACTGCCAGATCACAGCCCTCCGATGCCAGATATTCATAATCGGGAGATGCATAATTTCCGCAGTATTCCATCTGTCCGCTCTTTACCGCATCTATCGCAGACTGTATGGTCCATTCATCATCATCTATCCCCGAAAAACGTATCCGTCCCGTTTCGTTTACAGCATCAAACTGGCACATGACCGCTGATGCCGCAAGATATATATTATTCAAAGGTTCCTTTATCGGAAAAGCACCTTCTGTGTCAGACGGTATTTCTTTCCCCTCAGGGATCATCAGATATTCTCTTCCATCATCCTTAACGGATATCTTCCTGTAACCGCCTTCATATTTGTATATAGTAAACCCTTCTGCTATCTCAGGCTTTTCCTCTGTTAAAAGAACAAGACTCCCGCCCTCTTTCTCCGCCGTAGTTTCAGCGGTACAGCCTGTCACCAGCACAGAAGATATCAATATCGCGCCCAGAAAAAATTTCAATCTCATACAATATAACCTTTCACGAAATATAATATAACTTTTCTTCTATGACCGTCAATAATAAGGATAGGCTTTTAACCTATCGTAAAAAGTGTTACAATGTTCTATATATGGTTTCTCAGGGGGAGTTATTATGCTTAGTGATAAGTTAGACAATCTCATGGTAGCCTTAAAGATCAGCAGCGTCGATATCGCAGGTGCTGCAGGCTTTGACAGGAGCAATGTAAGCCGTCTCAGGAGCGGTTCACGGCAGATACCGAAAGAAAGCTCTGCGGCAAAAAAGCTTGTTGACGGCATTCTGATCTATTCAGAAAAAAATTCTCTTACACCCGGACTATGCTCAATTATAGAAGTTGAGGAAAATTCAGACAGCGGTTCCATAAGGGAAGCCCTGAACGAATACCTCTTTACGGATGAATTCATATCAGAAAAAAAATCCGTCCGCAAAAACAAAGAACAATCCTTAAACACAGGTGAACAGAGCCGGAATTTCGGTAAAAAACTTGATCTCATCATGAACATGACCGGGTTGATCAATGTGAATCTGAGCCGCATACTTCATGTGGACGCTTCACTTATAAGCCGTTACCGTAAGGGTCTCCTCAGTCCGCGCTCCAACCAGACACTTTCAATAAGTCTTTCCGACGCATTATGGACTGCCGTGACCAAAAACGGTAAAACGGACGAGCTTGCCCATATCATGTCCTTTCCTCCAAAAAGCCTTAACAAAGAATTTTTCTATGACTGGCTCTTTGACGTTAATTCCGGGGAAAGTACGGATTCAGATATCATAAAAAAGCTTCTCAGCAAATTCGATGCGTTTTCCGAAACAATCGTAATGCCGCTCCCTTCATTTACAGAAGCGGCACCTGATGCCATGCTTAACTCTTCTTATTCCGAATATAGAGGTTATGAAGGTTTACGCGAGGCAGTTATTAGATTTCTCGGAAATATCATCCAAAAGGAAAAGGCTCCGAAAGAACTCTATCTCTATTCAGACCAGAACATGGACTGGATGACCGAGGACAGCGAGTTCTTAAAAAAATGGGCTGCTCTCATGAGCATAATCGTAAAAAGAAATACGAAGATAAAGATCATTCACAATATAGAACGTAACCTTTCCGAAATGAGCAGTGCCATCATAAGCTGGCTTCCGCTCTATATGTCAGGAATGGTAGAGTCTTACTACTGTATCAAACCGGGCGGCGAACGCTTTTCCCATACGCTCTTTCTCTGCCCTGATGAATTCTGCATTGAAGGATCCCATGTGATAGGTATGGAAAAAAGCGGAATCTACCGCTTCCGGAAAGAGAAGGAACACCTGGCATTTTTCAAAGAGTCTTTTTCACGGCTTATGAAAAATACGCGGCCTCTCGTTCATTTTAGTTCGGCTTATCCTTCGAAGATCAGTCCGAATACAGTCTACAAGGAATACCCCGAGCTTCCGTTCAGGAATATGAAGGTCTGGGTAAGCAAGGAAGCAGTACGGATAAGCCACTCTGCAAGTCCCGATGCTGCAATGATCTTCACACATCCCTTGATGTGCCGGGCTTTTAATTCATATATCAAAGAACTGTGATCTTTCAGTCTTTGGCCAAACGGTTAAGTCCGTATTTGCTGCCAAGCCAGAAGCATTTATCGCTTTCGATGATACATTTGATCTCTACATCCGAAAGTCCGTTTTCAACGCTGATGGTCTGCCCTTCCAGCGGTGTCTTATTCAGGGCATCAACGCTGTCAACTATTATAAGACCATCCGTTTCACTGGTCACCCAGAGTCTCCCATGGGAATCAAGGAAAAGGGTTCTTACTTTCATTCCCGTAAGGCCATCCGACTGATCCCATGTGCGGCTTACAGACCAGTTTCCGGAAGCGCCTTTTTCAAGAAGGGCCAGACCTCCGTAGATCATCTGTCCCGTACCGATGAGAACCTTTTCATCCGAAAGAGGAAGTATCGCATTTATAAAACTGTGCGGCAGTCCGTCATCCGTATTAATGTATTTCCAACCGTCCGCGCTTTTAATGCTGATCCCCCCTTTCTTTCCCGAAAGATAGGAACCAAACCAGACCTCATCTCCCACCTTTTCTATTACTTCCACAACAGGTTCCGTAAGTCCGTTTTTTACAGTCAGGACTTCATCAACTTCCCAGCTTCCATCCTTCTTTGACAGATGTGCTGCGCCTTCCTGTGAACCTGCCCATACACCTTCTTTATCTTCATATATATCGTTAACTCTGCCTGCCGGGATTTCCGGTGACGAAAAGCGCTTTATTTCATTATAATTATCGTCAAACACCGACAGTCCCTTATCATGTCCGACCATGTAACTTCCGTCTTCCGTTCTCACTATCCGGGCTGAAAAGATCATTTTTATATCGGCATCAAGTTTTTTTACCGTCTCTCCCGTATCTTTATTTAAGAGATAGATACCTTCTCCCGTTCCTGCCCACAGATATTCTCCATCATCATAGAGAGCCGAGATCTCAACCCCGTCCAAAAAAGTATCCAGTTTATCCAGTACTTCGGCATCAGTTTTCTTTCCCAGCATATTGTAAGCCAGACCGGCTGCCATAAGAAGAATAAAAAAGCATACCAGTATGAGAATATTTCTCTTATTCAACGAACTTCCCCTCCTCCATTGTCAGGTGTCTGTCACAGAAGAGTTCTGCCTCCTCATTGTTATGGGTGACCAGTATCACTGCGCATTTTCCTTCTGTAAGTTCTTTGGTTTTGATAAGCGTCTTCTCTCTCCAGTCTTTATCCAGATTCGAAAAAGGTTCATCTAAGAGCAGGATTTCCCTTTCTGCCGCAAGCGCCCTTGCAATTGCGACTCTTTTTGCCTGCCCTCCGGATATCTGCGTAGGATAACGGTCCAGCATACTTTCTATCCCGAAAGCCTCTGCAAGTTTTTCTGCTTCTTCGTTTCTTTTTTTCTTATCTTTGATCATTGAGGCGAAAAGTATATTTTCTTTTACCGTCATATGGTTCCAGAGGGTTGCATCCTGAAATACCATTGATATCCCGCGCTTATGCGGCACAGCCGGAAGTTCTTTTCCGTCCTTTAATATCTGTCCGGAGTCTGCTTCCGTAAGCCCTGCTATTATCATAAGCAGGGTGGATTTTCCGCATCCGCTCTCACCTCTTATCGACAGTCTTTCTTTTGTATCAACTGTCAGTGAGACGTCATCCAGCGCTTTGAATCCGGAATATTCTTTTTTTATACTTATGACTTTCAGCATAAATTCTACGCTCCTCTTCTCTTCGAAGCAGTTACTCTTTTTCTGTTGACAAGCAGATAGAGCACTGTCATTACACCGAGGCAGACTGCCATCTGTACGAGGCAGAAGGCTGTGACTGTTTCAGACGAACCATAATGAAGATAGTTGTATATCTTTACGGAAAGGGGTTCTTTACCTGCGATCATGAGCATCAATGCAGTACCTACATCACCTAATGTGAGTAGAAATACCACCACCGATGATATAAACAGACCGGGTGCCATAAACGGCAGCGTGACTTTGACAAAAGCGATCCCTCTTCGCGGCTGCAGAAGTTCCGCCGCATTAATGCGCTCCCTGTCCATGCGCAGATAACATCCGTATTGGATTATCATGGAAAACGGCATATATCTTATTGCCATTCCGACCGCCGGAAAGATCAGGCTGCTCCTAAGAGGATAAAGAGCTGTATCACTGAAGAATTTAAGGACTCCTATCCCGCTTAATACTCCGGGGACTGACAACGGCAGAAGTGAAACTGCCATCATTATAGAACGTCTTCCCGGCTTTTCATCCGACAGAGCAGTTGCCACAGCTGCAGACGGGATAAGAGTTATCAGAACCGCGATCAGTCCCGTCATGCAGGAATAACCAAGTTCTTCCCATGCAGATACATACTCTTCCGATATTCCGGCAAGAGACGGTATCATAGATATCAAAGGAAGTATTATCTGCAGAAACAACAGTGCAATACATATATTTCCAAAGCCCGAAAGTGCTTTTGAGTATTCAGGCTTAATTTCCAATTCCGTTTTCATCGGTCTTGATATGTTCCTAAAGGCCGACAAAGAAATAAGAAGCACAAAAGAAGCTATGAGAATAAGAGGCAGGGACAGCCAGAGCGAATGAACACTCTGCCCCGCTGCCGAATAATCTGAAAATATCTCCATTGAATAGACATTTACCTGAAAGAGCGAGGGGATAGCATAATCTGTGATCGACAATACAAATATCACCGCACCCATAGCCAGTGTAAACGGAAGCTGTTTCGGAAGGGCTACCCTGAAAAAGGCATTATCGGCATCCGTAAGCAGGAGTGCCGCCCTCCATTCATTGTTCTCTGCCTGCTCCAGACCGCTTACTGCAGCTGCCATGGCAAAAGGCAGGAAAACCATGCTTTCAACAAAAATACATGGAAAAAAACCCGCAGCCCTGCTTCGTAAAAAAACAGGAAATATTTTTCCCGCGAGTCTTATAAGATTCATGTAGGATAAAGCATAAATATAAGATGGCATCGGAGACATGATAAGGAAGAACCATTTAAATACGGAATCTCTCTTAAAGATCGTCTGCATCCGCATTGCCGCAAATGTAGAAATGATCACGCACACTATAACCGTTCCCGATGCGATCAGGACAGAATTAACCATGAGACCGGTGCGGCGCATATTTAATAATGAATGGGGTTCACTCTTACCGGTCAGTAAGAGAAAGATAACCGGTAAAAGTGATATATAGAGATAGAACAAAACAGCAATATTATGATATTTATTTCGTAGCAAAGATTTCCTGCATGTCATTGCTTGAAGTCTCCAGCATATCGTATACATCAACAAGGTTTACGCTCATTCCCTTTACGCTGATACCTTCAACATCAGCACCGGGTCTGATGGACAGGTCAAAGAATCCCTTCTCTATAAGTTCCTTCTCCATATCCAGTGAGATTATATAATCGATGAATATTTTTGCGTTCTCCTCATTGGGAGCACCCTTGATGATCGCTGCTGTATTAGGTGTAATGAGGTTTCCGATTCCTCCGTCTTCCTGATCGGTGAAGCACATTTTAACGGGAGCTCCGTCTTCGATCGCTTCTTTGGCATCATCAGTATCGGTATAACCGATCTTTACCTGTCCTGAAGCAGCCATATCCTTTGTAACGGAGTTTCCGTCAACGATCTGGATACCTCTGTCCCTTAAGCTAGTGAAAAACTCCTTACCCTTTTCTTTTCCAAGAGCTGCATAGATTGCTGCCGCCTGTGTACGTGTAGTACCAAACATAGGATATGCCATGGCGATATCCTTTGCATCATACTTATCGGATGTCAGATCAAAGATCGATGTCGGATAATCCGCCTCATCAACAAGATCCGTATTAACAAGAAGAGTTCTTGCTCTTCCTCCGAAAGCTGTCCAATAGCCATCCTTGTCTTTATATGCATCCGGAATATCCTCTGCAACCGGTGACTGATAAGGAGCCAGAACCCCCTGCTTCTGAAGTTCTATAGTCTGTGCAAATTCATTATTCCAGAAAACATCACATACAGGATGCTCTTTCTCCGAAATGATCTTGTTGGTAAGACCTGTGGTTTTATTTGCTTCAAGATCATAAACGGGATTTACCTTTATTCCTGTCTTTTCCTCAAATTCCTTAAATATCTGCTCTGAGAATACCTGATCTACTGCAGTATAAACAGTGACCTCTCCGCTTCCCGTTTTTACAGCCGGAGCTTCCGTTGACGTTTCCGAAGACGTTTCCGACGGCGCTGCTGCCTCTGAAGCTGCATCTGTTTTCGCTGCTTCTGTAGGAGCTTCTTCAGTTACATTTTCTCCCGATTCCGGAGCGGTCGCTGCTTTTCCTCCTGCCTCAGCCCCGCATCCTGCTAGCATGAGGACAGAAAGTCCCACTGCAATGATTCCCCTGATAGTCTTCATCTTCATTTGTTTTATCCTCCTTTTTATATGCCTACTTTAATTATTTTTTAGCTTCCTTAAGAGATTTCCTGCAAGTCCTGTACGTCTCTCTGTCCCGCTGTCCCCTTGAAAATCTTTCAATGCAGTTTTGGCCGGAGCATCTATACCGGCTCTCGCCGCGGCATTGGAATTGATCTTTCTCCACACTTCTCTTTTTCCAACTGCCGCTGCCGTATTTTTAGAACCCTTCTTGCCTATAACAACTTTTGCCTTTTTTCCGGAATGAGCCCTCTCAAGAATCTCAGAATAAACTTCATTTTCCTTTCTGCCAAGCTTAAGCAGATTGGCAAAAGTCTTCATTCCCGGTCTCTCAAAATCGTAAGCCCATCTGATCCCGACAGGAGTATGTCCGACCACCTGCCAGTCTGCATCTATCGAATAGTGTGAAGCGATAATTTCCCTCCTTGCAGACTTTTTAGCCTCTTCCACCAGCATCCTCTGCATCATGGGCTTAATTACAGTCTCAGCTTCCGCATACAGGATCGCCTGATTTAAATTCTGCCCTTTATATCTGCTTCCTTCGGGAAAAAAGAGAAAATCCACCAGTTCCGTCTGAGGATATACTATAGCTATCTCGCCGCTGTCCTCAAGACTGATAAAGCATTTCCATATATCAGGATCTGAGTCGGCATCAAAAATTCTGGCGATCCTTAAAAGCCCGTCAAAGCTTAAAGGCTTTTCACTGTCGAAGGCACTGTACCATCGGCAGTTCAGATGCCTTAAGCTTTCTGCAGCTTTTTCCAATGAATTAAAACCCTGCATAACTCGCTCCTTATTTTAATCTTTGAAATTTCCATGTTCGTCAAGTCCGGCATTATCCCAATCCTTCTCAGGATGCCATGGATGTAAATGATCGTCCTGATTCTCCTGCTGGCGCTGTCTCTCAGCTTCCTGACGCTGCTGCTCCTGTCTCTGCCTCTCAGCTTCCTGACGCTGCTGTTCCTGTCTCTGCCTTTCAGCTTCCTGACGCTGCTGTTCCTGCTGGCGCTGTCTTTCAGCTTCCTGACGCTGCTGTTCCTGTCTCTGCCTTTCAGCTTCCTGACGCTGCTGTTCCTG